>CANNAV010000254.1 GCA_947502585.1 uncultured Pseudovibrio sp. | reverse complement strand
CAAATCAGAAGCGCTGTAATCACTGCGTAATTCAACTCCAACCATGACCAAATCCTGATGATTGTTCAATACTTCAACAGGTAATCACAAGTAACACCAAAAGGAAACAAATAAACACGAGTCAATGATTGGGAAGGTTGGTATCAGTTCACCTTTGTGGAAGCTGAGAAGATAATGCCCGGACAACGCAGCAGTTACTGGCAAAGTCAGAGTGCAACAACCCGGCCATGGCGACCATTCACGTCTATCCCGACAATGCCCGTTATCATCACACCAGAACGTTGCAGGCATGGCTGGAAAGTTCAAGCGACGGGCGAAGTTGCATTTTCTGCCTGCTTATGCGCCCCATCTAAATCCGACAGAGCGTCTTTGGGGCATTGTGCACAAATGGGTGATCCACAATCGATACTACGCCGCATACAATCAGCTCACCGAGGCTGTTTTGAGGTTTTTCCGGAAAATCATGCCCGAAAACCGGAGCGAGTTCCGCGATACCGTCACCGACAACTTCCGCATCGTTTCTCGGGACGATTACAGAATAATTTAATCCCGCTAAACTCAGGCCAATTCAGTCCCTGGAGTATATCTTCAATGCTTTGAGTGATGAGCCTGATATGGAGTATGCGATGATTGACAGAACCATCGTTAAAGTTCATCGGCATGGACAAAGCACAAAAGGGAGACTCAAAATCAGGCTACAGGCAAGTCCAGAGGCGGTTTAACAACCCAAATACTGGCCATGATTGACGACATCGACTTTGGCGGACAAAGCTTTTGCGCAATGATCTGTTTGACGGCTGCTATCGTTAATGCAGAATAATACTCAACAATCCTTAATCCACACACAAAAGGCTGTTTTCGCTGCAATTTCTGCACGTGTTAACTGATGCAGCCTGTTCAATCTGCCACGATGTCGCGGGATGTGATCAGTAAGGTGGACCCGTCTTAAACCGGCAAATGCCTGGCCTATGACGGCAGAAATCATTCCCTGACAGGCTATCGGGCTTTTGCTGTGGCTTTCAGAACGTACTGCTCAAAAACACCGCGGCTTTGTATCAAAAGCGCATCGCACCACTCTTGTGTATCAACAAAGAGTGCATCCTTGAGCTCCTGCCGGATTTCGGCGGCCAACTCCGGAGCAACAGTGTCCCTATTGCGTTTTAGCCAGTTATCGCGGCGATGAGCATCCAGCACTTGCTCAAACGGGATGGTGCCAAACTCAAGGATGAGCTTGGTTGGCGGAACTTCCAGATCCAAACTGTCCAGAGTATCACACATGAAGCCGCCAATGAGGTTCAACTCCGCCGCCTCGCCCGGCTTTGAACTGAGGTCCATCACTTCGCAGAAACCGCAGGGACCGATACCCGTGTGCAGATCAATAATGGTCGCGCTCTTTGCGCCTTGCCCATAGCAGACAATGACCTGCTTCAGGGTTTTAGTGGACCAGGACGTTTCCTGCCCGCCGTAGAACAGGCCCATTGGGACCGAGTATTGTCCCTTCAGCACTTTTTGTGTCAAAGCGCCTGCCCCGTTCTTCTCCGTATAGGCTTTGATCGCAGCATTGGCTGCATCCCATTCCTTACCTGTGATCTGCGGCGCGCAAATGGCAGTGTGCAGCTCCTCGTAGTCGGGATTTTTGGGAAGGTCTCCACCGAAGCTAATCGAATTACGGTTGTTGTCGATGTTGTTCTCATCCGTCCGTGTAAAGATCGCACAGCCAGCCGGGTTGACTGCATGCACCCAGACCACTTTTGTGTTCCCGGGCACCTGTTCCAGATAGCATTGCATCAGGTCCAGCTGAATTCCAGAGCCGGCCGTAAGTTCTGTACCGTGCACACCTGAGGTGATGAACACCACGTGTTCACTGTCCTGCTTGCCCTGTAAAGCAACAGTCATCTGCACAGGTCCCTCTTCGCTTTTGAAGGTCGGATGCGGGAGGATCTCAGTCTCAAATCCAAGTCGGCTGGCAAGGTCCGTGAAGCGCTGTTGTGCTTGGAAATAATCCTCAGAGAAAATGGGATTTGCAGGCATTGTGTACTCTTAAAATAACGGGATGAAACTGTGATATATCGATAGTTACATTACACAGGTAATTGACCTGGAGTTAATAATCCAGTCTGTTGTTCTTATCTCTTTTTTCTCGCATCACATGCAAATTTTCAATCAATTGCAATGATGCATCTTCATATCAGGTTGCCGCTGCGCACCCATGCCGCCAGCAGCGTTCAGCTACCCGGGAGCGAATAATGAAAAGAAAACTGATACTGGATGTGGACACCGGCACAGATGATGCTGTTGCTATTATGCTGGCTGCTTTACATGAAGATCTTGATCTGATTGGCGTCACCACCGTGAACGGTAATGCTGAGCTGCACTATTGCACAGATAATTCCTTGCGTGTGCTCGACTATATCAGCAAACCTGAGATTCCGGTTTATGCTGGCTGCCACAAGCCTCTGGTACGAAATGACTTTCCAACCCCACGCGCGAAAAACGACCTGACCGAGAAGATTCACGGCAAGTACCTGCCTTTGCCCGGTACTGCTTTAAAAGCACAAGAACAGCATGCGATTGAGTATCTGGTTGAGACTTATCGCAGTGCGACAGATCCAATTACGCTGGTTCCGGTTGCTCCACTCACAAACATCGCAGCAGCTCTGGCTGTTGAGCCGAAGCTGGTGGACCTTATTCCTGAAGTCGTGATCATGGGGGGTGGTCATGATGTTGGCAACGTGACCGCAGCTGCGGAGTTTAACATCTGGGCTGACCCTGAGGCTGCTTATGCGGTTTTCAATGCTGGCTTTGAAAAGCTGACCATGGTGCCGCTGGACGCAACACACAAAGCTCTGGTGACAGCAACGCAATGTCGTCAGTTTGATGAGCTGGGCACGCCTGCAGGTAAGGCAATGGCAGCTTGCACAGGTCACCGCATTGGCATTCACGACAAGATCCAGAAGATGGATGTTGAGCACAGTGCGCCAGTGCATGACGCGCTTTGTATCGCGCACCTCATTCAGCCGGATGTAATTACGCTGCAGGAGTATCCGGTTGATATTGAAACGCAGGGTGCGCTGACTGTTGGACGTACGATTGTTGACAAGAACCATCGCGGCACCAAACAAGCCAATTGCAAAGTGGCCTTTGACGCAAACTCCGCTCTCTTCGTTGATATCATGATGAAGACGTTCGCCAGCGCCACCTAATACTGGAAGGTGCCGGGAGCTTTGGGCGTCGGCGCTTTTAAACGCCTTAGTTTGTGAAAGGCATCTGGTTGACATTACAAGGACCTGCCCGGCGCACTGGCAGATACCCGAAGTTTTTTGTCGAAAAAGACCTGTCCCGAAGCTGAGGCACCTTTAACGTGATCTTTCCAACACGTGTATACATGGTCCGGGGGCGCACACCGTTTCTGTAAGCTGCCCGATCAATATTGCGTTCACAGCGCTCGGTACCAGGCTGCTCTGTCACCTGCGCCTCCAAAATCTGGTTCAAAATATCCTCAGGGAAAGGCCCAGGCCCATCTTTTGAGCACCCTTCAGTCACGGCAGGAACAATGGGCCTGTTCTCCTGCACTTTCGCTCGCCATCGTCACATAAGAGCCATGACCTTTCTTCAGGGCAATCTCGTCAATGCCGATGGTTTCAAGGCTGTCACTTGTGTTCCGGTCTGCGCTCAGATCTGCCTGCCGCATCAGAACAGCCTGAACAAGCCCGGCTCCCAACTTCCCTTTTCTGGCAACATCTTCTACAGCACTGTGGATCAGGTAACCTTCCAAGGCTTTTGTCACACTGGCATTGCGGTCCACCAGTCGTATTGCTCCGTTGTTGTTGGATGGTCATCGCAGTGCTCGCAAAGATAGCGGACCGGTGTAATGCGCAGATACACATTTTTGGTAAGCATCAAGGGAACCCCCTCTGTATTGGCTTTTTTTGATCTGTCATCTTCCCGCGATGCTTGCTTGTTATCGGCG
>CANNAV010000253.1 GCA_947502585.1 uncultured Pseudovibrio sp. | reverse complement strand
CATGATGCCGGCGCTGAAAACTGGGCTATCCTCGCCTCTCTCATTGAGACCTGCAAGCTGAACGGCATCAACCCGTATGCCTACCTTGCCGATACCCTCGCAAAAATAGCAAAAGGCCACAAGCAAAGCAAAATCAATGCGCTCTTGCCCTGGAATTTTACAGAAGTATGATGTCAAGGTGCGGTCAAGACAGCGCTTACGGTAAAAGGCAGCCTGCTCAACCTAAGATGCACTGCAACAAAGCTACAGTTGAGACAATTTTAGCATATGAGACAGACCTATCTGATTGCCCTGAAGGGCAACCAGAAAAAGGCGCACCGTGATGTTCAGCGTTATTTTAAGGAAAATGCTTTTGACGTAGCTGCGGAAATGCGCCCCATCGCCGATGCCTTTGATGATACTCATGGGCGCACGGTGCGCCGCTGGGTCTTTGTCTGCGAAGATCCGCAGTCACTGGAAGCCTTGGAAGACTGGCCCAAACTAACAAAAGTACTGGCTGTTGAGACAATCTCTTCGCTCATGAACCCTCATGGCGGTGGATGTTCAAAGGTAACCTGTGACATCTGCTACTTTCTCACCAGCGCCAGGGCTTCGCCGCTAGTCATTGCCGCAACCATTGGGCCATTGAGAACTCTCTTCACTGGGTTCTTGATGTGGGCTTTCGCGAGGATGATAGTCGCATCCGGGATCGAAATGCAGCTGCAAACCTAAGCGCCCTGAGGAAAATCGCAATTAAACTGGTAAAAGCAGATACGACTAAAAAGGCCAGCGTCAAAAGACGCAGAAAAACGGCCGATTGGAATGATGACTACATGCAGCAAATCATTGCCTTGTAGTTTCGTGCGTTAGCCCTGGGACGTAAACCGTTTCTGTAACCTGCCCGCTCACTATTGCGCTCATAGCGCTCAGCACCAGGATGTTCGCTCACCTGTGCTTCCAAAATCTGGTTCAAAACGTCCTTAAGGAGCGGACCAGGCCCACGTCCTTCTCCTAAAAGGCTCAACAAAAGCGAACTGGGAACTTTAATATTGTACTCGCTCATCGTTGGTATCTTCTCGCTCCGCTTAGTGTTGTTGTGATCGCCAAACCTAAACAGAAATGCCACGATGGCCATCTCAATTTCTAAACCGGAGAATTTACACCACCTCTCGGGACACTATCCATGGGAGCTGCTTTGAAACGCTCCTTTCAGGGGGGGGGGCTGGCACATAGGCGCTAACTTAAGAGGCTATAATACCGTTTTAATTGACTTATCTCAGTTTGAACCCACTATCACGCAAGTAACCTTCTGGGGTTACGGAAAATAAAAAGCCCCGGCGAGATAATCCGCCGGGGCTGTTTTTAATTGGTTCACATCAAAGTCTTAGAGACTGACTCAAAAGTTTCTCAGTATTGATAATACCTTGCGATCCTGCCATCAGTATCAAGTTCAAGACTATGGGTATCATTCCGGTCCAAGTCCTTAAAAAAGTACTCGGATTTCCACCTCTCCATTTTCATTTAGAGTCACAGAAACACGATAGCTTTGTGGGGGCGTACTAGCCATGCTCATCACCCCAGATATCTCACACAAATTCTCAGCCTATGGGTGCGCATTAGCGTGAAACTTACCGCGTAATTCTGTATATATACTGATACGTGAGGAGGTCAGATAGGTTTGGAAGGTGAAGATAATGTCTGTTTTGCGCTTCGCAGATGTGAGCGGCCCCGCCACCGGACACTCACGTAGCGCCTTAAGCAGCGATGGCAAGGGTTACCCCCAGGTGCACCTCCGCACTGAGTATGGGATCATTTGCAAGTTATGGGCACGGATCAGATACAGCTCCGGAACACTGGACCATGAGATCAGGAGTAAACCGCCGGGCACCTACCAGAAGCAAAAAACTTAGGGTCTGATGGGGGCGGAAGCATCTGCCGTGGATTGTTTTACCTTTCTGAGGAGTATCCATAGACCGCTGGAATCATTCCATGATTCATAACTGGGATGCCTGATACTTCTCTTCCTTGTGGAACCTGGCAGGATGTCCTGTCCTCACTTCCCTCATCTCTTAATCCTGATCACACAGCGTTCACACTTGGTGCCCTGCGCCGCAAGCGGAAGATAAAGCAGGGCACAGATCTGCTGCGTCTGGCGCTCGCCTATGGTCCCTGTGGCATGTCGCTTCGCAGCACGGCCGCCTGGGCAGCAGTGAGCGGACTGGGAGAACTGTCAGATGTAGCCGTCCTCAAGCGGCTCAAAGGGGCAGGAGATTGGTTGGAGCATCTCGTTGGCGGGCTTATATCAGGGGCGAGCCCTCAGACCTTTCCAGGTGGTTATAGGCTACGCCTGGTTGATGGAAGCTGCATCTCAGGACCGGCAAGCAAAGGAACTGACTACCGCCTCCATGCTGCCTATGATCCCGCTGCAGGGAGCTTCACCCATCTTGAGATCACAGATGTTCATGGTTCGGAGAGTTTGATACGCGCTCCTGTTGCATCAGGGGACATTCATATCGCCGACAGAGGGTATGCGCGGGCCAAGGGCCTGCTCTGCATATTAGAAGATGGCGGCGATTTTATTGTTCGCACCGGCTGGCGCATGCTCCGGATGACACAGTTGGATGGCTCTGAGTTTAACTTGATTTCCGAATTTCAAGAAGCTGACTATGACAGGCCTGTTGATCGTCAGGTCCTTATTCAGGGCGGTTCAAAAACAGATAGTGTTCCCGCCCGTCTGATCATATTGCGAAAGCCGCCTGAGGCCCGTGATCAGGAAAGAGCACGCTTGCGTCGAACCGCCAAAAGGAAGAGCCGCGAACTTAATCCTGGTTCCCTTATCGCCGCTGAATACATGGTGCTGCTCACCTCTCTGCCAAAGGACCAGTTTGATGCTGACAGTGTTGCAGCGCTTTATAGAGTCCGCTGGCAGATTGAGATTGCATTCAAGCGCCTCAAAAGCCTTATCCATATTGATCGCCTGCCAGCCAAGGACCCAGACCTTGCCAAAACATGGCTTTTATCACATCTCATCCTCGCTTTACTGATTGAACGCAAAAGCAAAGACGCACTGTCTTCCTTTCCTCCTGACGAGACTTCAAAGCAGCGAACTCCGTCCACATGGCGACTACACAAACTGATGCTTCAGGCCTTGATATCCGCCATACAGGGGGCATGGGATTTGACCTTGATTACCAATAATGCCAGCAGTTTCTGGCGAGCGATCTGCGAGCCCCCAAGAAAGCGAAAGTTCCAACAAATTCCGAAACATAGCTTCTTAAGTTAGCGCCTATGGGGGGCTGGCAGCGGTGTCAGGTCCATTTGATGCGTAATATTCTCTCTTTTACACCCGCCCGTCACAAGCCAGGGACTGAAACGGATATTTGGTTCGCACGAGGCTGCACAGGCCCGCAAAGAAGGCACAGGAACTTGCCCGGGACATGGAAGGCAAGGCGGAGCGTGCCCTAAGGTGCCTGGAAGATGCGCTGGCCGTCTCTGCCTTGCCTGCCAGATATCGCACACGCTTGCGAACAACCAACATGCAAGAGCGGCTTATTGAGGAAATCAGGCGGCGGGAACGCGTCATTCGCATTTTTCCAAATGAAGCCTCGGCCCTACGCCTCATGGGAGCCCTGCTGGCTGAAATCCATGAGGACTGGCAGGCCCGAAAATACTTCGATATGGACGAATTTCATGAGTGGATTGCGCTACGACAAGAGGAGAAAAAAGACAAAAACATCATCCAGATCTGATCAGCCCGCCAAACCTGAAATCAGAATTTACAGCAGACCTGGGACTTGACCGATACTTTGTCGGTGGTGACTACGAAATTTCATGTAATCCTCGTGCTGTCGCTAAGTGATAAAACTGCCAGGCATCCGAACCTCTTTTCACCGTTAGAGTCGGATAACCTGACCATTTGTCATCACCAATCGCACGGATAAAATCCGCGCGAGAATTTGGGAGTGGTCTCAGCCGGGCTACGCCCGACTTCAACTACTCCCAAATT
>CANNAV010000252.1 GCA_947502585.1 uncultured Pseudovibrio sp. | reverse complement strand
GGCAAGGATCTGGTTTGCTACTGCCACCCCAAGCCCTGCCATGGCGACGCCATCCTTGAAGAGTTAGCGAGGAGAGAACGGTGAATCAGCTGGAGCCCGACTTGAACCCTATACACCTCGGCATCAAGCTCACAACCAAGCCTGAAGCTTTTACAAACCGGGAGACACTGTGATGGAAATCAAATACGAATTCACAGGTGAAACAAAAGAGCACTTAGGCCACAACCTCCACCAAATCCGCTGCGTAAGAGCGTTCGGAAATATCAAAGCCGGTGATCTTGGTGGATGGATCGAAAAAAAAGACAACCTCTCCCACAGCGGCAATGCGTGGGTCTTCGGCAATGCGCGGGTCTCCGGCAATGCGTGGGTCTCCGGCAATGCGCGGGTCTCCGGCAATGCGCGAGTCTCCGGCGATGCGTGGGTCTTCGAAGATGCGCGGGTCTTCGGCAATGCGCGGGTCTCCGGCAATGCGTGGGTCTTTGGCAATGCGCGGGTCTCCGGCAATGCGCGGGTCTCCGGCAATGCGTGGGTCTCCGGCAATGCGTGGGTCTCCGGCAATGCGTGGGTCCGTCTCACCCGCGAGTACATACAGATATCTCCTATCGGCGCGGAACACGGAACGTTCACTGCTTATCTTACAAAAACCAGCGAGATTGAGTGCACCAGAGACTGCTTCGGCAGGTATGAGCCTAAATCACTTGAAGATTTTATCGAAGCCATTCGAGGTACTCACGGTGACAATGAGCACGCTCAGGCATACACACACATGATTGCAATGGTCAGAGCCAGACTTGGCCCACTTGCCGCTGATCGCAAAGAGGCGGCGCTAAAAAAGGCAGACGCGGCAATCTCTGCATAGTCCAGAAATTCCAATTTGTAGGAGGTGAGATGGAACATGTCGCTTGAAATTGGATACGTACCAGAGGTCCAGAGGTTGCTGGATGCGATCACTCCGTTTTTGCCGTCAGAGAGGCCTGAGCCAGCTCATTGGATTACGACGCCTGATGGCGACCTAGGGCATGAGTGGTGTGCAAGCTGCGGTTATTACAAGCTTCGCAACCTGAGACGGCACGATAAAGAGCGCCGTGATGACTACCAGCTCGACGGTGGATATCGGACTGAGAATGATTGTTTTGTGTCTTGCGAAAGCTGCGGGAAGCCGCTCGACGTTACACCGACGGATTATTGCATTAACGAGTGTTTGCGGAACTTTGAGGATGGGGGCTTCTATGAGGAAGCTCAAGCCACCGCTTTTGAGCTTGTGGAAATTCTGGATCGCTTTGAATTTCGCTATGAGAAGGAAGGTGTCCAGCGAAAGGAAGGCCGCCAAACGGCGATTAGGATCGCGTACAAGTTTATATCACCCAAATTGGAAGCAGATAATCGTCTTGGACCCAACGCGATTTAGTGCGCTTCTCGAACAGTCCTGAAAGGGCGGTGAGGTATAACGTGGCAGCATTTGAAAAACGTGGCGAAAGTGATGAGTGGTACACGCCACGCTACATTTTTGACGCTCTTGGAGTTTCCTTTGACTTGGATGTTGCGTGCCCGCTTGAAGGGCCACGCCATGTACCAGCAAACTCGTACTTTCACGAGAAAGCGCTCGATAAAGAGTGGCATGGATTTATCTGGATGAACCCGCCATTTGGGCACCAGTCAACTAAGCGCCTGTGGCTTCGTAAGTTCTTTGAGCATGGAAATGGAATTGCCCTTCTGCCAGATAGAACAAGTGCACCTTGGTGGCAGGAGTTTGCACCTTTTGCCGATGCAGTCCTGTTTGTTAGCCCAAAAGTTAAGTTTGAGCGCCCTGATGGAACACTTGGAGAACAACCCGGAACAGGTACGACCTTATTTGCCGTTGGAGAAGTTGCAACTGAAGCACTGCTTCGAGCAGCTTCGTTAGGTCAGGTATTTAAGCCCGTCATTCGCATAGCCGCGTAAAGAGATCAGGTAAATCAATGGAACAGATCAAACTGAATGAAGAGGTATTGGATGCTGCATGGGTTCAAAGACCTGAACTCATTATGGATCTGGGAGCTTTTCGAATTGCGATTCAATCCTATACTTCCCAACCTTCAACTCTGCGTTCGATCATAGAGCAGCACACCCTGTCTCTTGAATGGATGAAGTGGAAGAGGTCAGGAACTAACAACGCAGTTGGGATCAACGGCGCGTATGAAGTGAAAAGTCGCGGAAGTAGATTTGTGGCCCTCTGGCTAGTCGCGGGTGGTGATAATTAAATGCTCTATTATGGAGACGATGCAGGAGTGGCCCAAGCCGCCTGCCAGAAGCACCACACAGACCAAATCCTGAAGCTATTTAACATAGGGGGAGCGGATGTCAAACCTAGCTGAGCAACTGGTTAAGCAGTCCCACGAGATGCTCATTGAAGACGTGCGTACCCGCATGAATGGCGAGCTACAAGTCTGCCATGGCAAGGCCGCAAGAATCCTCAACCTTGACGTTCGCAAGCTTCAGGAGGAAGGTGATAGCGGGCGAATTAAGTTCATTGCAAGGGGCAACCGGAAGCGCCTCTACAATCTTGGTTTCTTGGTTGAATACCTACTTACGCCATCTAAGGGAGGTGAAAATTGTCAGTCTACAGACTCAAAGACAGCACGGGGAAGGAGAAGAGTAAAGAGTACTACTACGACTTCAGGATCAACGGTCGTCGGTTTTCAGGCTATACGGGAACAGCATCTAAAACAAAGGCAAAGCAAGTAGAGCAAGCCAAAAAGGCCGAAGCACTTGCGCCGAAAGATACAAGCTCAATCAATGGTGTCTTTGCGCAGTTCTTTGAAGAAAAGGGCTGCGACTATGCCGACCCACCCGCTGTTATCTGGCGAATGGGAAAGCTGCAAGACGAGCTGACTAAGATACTCCAGGACGAGAGTTTACCCCCAAATCTATCTGAAATTCGCACACGCCACCTGACAAGCTATGTAAGCATAAGGAGGAAGCAGCCGAATAACAGGAAGAAGCTGCCTTCCCCCAGTACTATCAACCGCGAGATCCAGCTTTTGCGGACAATCATCCGCTATGCAGTCAATGTCTTTGAGGTTGAAATGCGCCTTCCAAATTTTGGGGAGGCAATCAAAGCTGAGCCGAGCGAGCGGATTGTCGAAATTGAACCCAACGTAATGGACAAAATTAAAGAGCATATGCGGCTAGACTTCCACGACGCTCTGGAGTTTTTGGTGCTTGCCGGGCCGAGAGCCTCAAACGTGCTGCAAGGAAAAGGCATCGCCCTCAAGGCTGAGCATGTCAATCTTAAGAAGCGAGAGCTGACCTTCTACGTCAAATCAAAATTGCCTGGTGGAAGACCGATCACAATCCCAATCACACAGCCAATGCTTGTGATTTTAGCTAATAACATTGGCCAGCACCCCGATGCTGTTTTCACCTTTATTGCCCAGAGTACGAGAGACGGACGTAAACGAGGCGAGCGCTACCCTCTTTCCTATACTGCTTTCAAGAGCGCCTTCAAAGCGGCGGCGGCTAAAGTTGGGCAGCCGCAACTGCGCGTGCATGACCTTCGACACACAGCGGCGACAAGGATACTAAGAAGCTCCGGTAACATTGCTGCTGCCCGTGATATGCTTGGTCATACCCGCGTGACGACGACCGAAAAATATAGCCACGTGATGAAGCAAGACCTTCGGAAAATTATGGAAGACGCCCACAATTACCAACAGATTACCAACGAAGTAAGCGATGAAAAGAAAAAGAGAAAGCAAAACAGATAGTTACAGATTTGTGTAGCTCTACCTTGAAAACCAGCGGGCGTGGAAGCGTCTCGTGGGTTCGAATCCCACCCTCTCCGCCATTGTTTTTATTATCCCAATTCCAAATTAACTAGTTAATTCAATAGTTTATGACGAAAGTTAGAGAGGAGCTTGACTCAAAATCCCTTCATGCATAACATTCTGCATAACAAACTACATAACATTTGCGTTTAGTGGAGTGTGGGATGGGGTGCACGTTAAGTCGCGGCGTCTACTATT
>CANNAV010000251.1 GCA_947502585.1 uncultured Pseudovibrio sp. | reverse complement strand
AAACGATGATAGGCCCAAACCGCATAAGCAATGACCTCACGCGGATAACGATAGCCCTTCAGGCGGGGAAGTGAACTTGGTAATTTCATTTGGATTAGATAACTCAAATTCAAGCTTCAAACAACTTGGCAATGCCATTGAACAGCCAGAACCCGATCAAAAAGCTGCTTAAGCAAAAGCTCATACACCAGAATTGACAATACCTCCGCTACAGGTATGGGTGGGCAAAACAGGCAAAAGCCTGCCCGCTCTGCGCTCAGCGAAGGACCACACGTCCGTCCAGCGTCTTTTTCCATTTACTGTCTTTGTTGGCCCAGTTCCCTCGAAGCTGCAAAAGTGTCCGGGATCAGGGACGAACTCCACCTGGAAGGTTGCGAAGCTGCAGGTGAAGCAAGGCCGATCCTGGGCACTTCATGATGCTGGGGAGGCTGTGCAGTTTGACTGCACCTTATTTATCAACACGGCGGCGAGCATCTAACTCACTATACTGTGGGATGCTCGCGCCGTCCTGACGTAATAAATGATAGAGATATTCCTTCGTGCCCATATTAGCTTTGGCAGCGCGGGCTTTAAATTCATCTACAATCAATTTTGGAACGTTTGAGAAGGTGAGTTGTACTCGTTTTGAACGAACGAATGCGTCCACAAATGCTACGTGAACGGATGGTTTTCCTCTTGTTAATGCTTCTATTGTTTCAACGGAGTTAGTTTTAGTATCAGTTTGCGGGATTGCAATTGGGGTTGTGTCCAGTGGATGTAATGCGGTTTTCTTTTTAACAATCTGGCCCATCTGTAAATCTCCTTATGAAGTGGCTGTCTTCATTGAAACTCGGTTCGGTAAAAGTTTGCGATTGCGCAGCTCAACCAACAGATATTTTGTCAAAGATCGTGCGGGACCTTTGGGCGGACGGCCCGTGTCGATCATATCCTTGAAGCTTGTCGCATGCCATTGGGTTGATTGTGCATATTCCAGTATACCGTTGTTTTCGATCAAATCATTGACCTGCGCTGAAGCAACTGTGCCTTTGTCAAAATCCACACGGACACCCAAAGCAGGCACTTTTCGGCGTGTACTTTTGCAATGGGCATCGAGTGTTTTTTTTGTGTTTATTGCTCCTTGGGCATCGTTTGTGGTTGCTTTTGTTGGAATAAGAACTAAATCACTTTCATTCATGGCAAATCCAGATATCACACTATCGAAACCTGCTGTATCGATAAAGACGTACTCGTAATCGGCGCGTGTTTGAGTAATTAAGTCTACCAGCTCATACTCGCTAAGTGTAGTGAATTGCAATCATCCGCATCTTGGATTGCAAACATCCTGATTTTTCGCTCTAATTAATTGCGTCTATCTGAGGTGTCAAACTCAGATTACTTGCGAATGAAATCACTTTAATTGCAACGGGATCGCAAACATCCGGTTCGGATCACTTTATTTGCGAATAGAGAAAGAGGTTTTCCTATCAGCGACTTGTCCCAGCTTTACCACTTCAACAATCATGACTGCTTGGCAAACCATCGTGGGAAGTCATCTGAAATCCCATCTACATTCGCTGAAGGCATACGATGATTTTCATACAGGATAAACAGACAAATTTCGTCAGCAAAATCAGTGCGGATCTTTGAGCAGATTGACAGTATAGGAAACCCTCGTTTCCAAAACATATACCGCCATTTTAGCCAGACCTGCTGCTATTCGAAAATAATGTGATCCAAACCGGATAATTGCAATCCCGTAGCAAATAAAGTGATTTCATTCGCAGATAATATGAGTTTGACACCTCAGATAGACGCAATTAATTCGAGCGAAAAATCAGGATGTTTGCAATCCGGGCTGCGGATGATTGCAATTCGTGACAGGTAAAGATTGATCTGGGACCTTCTTCCCTTCCCGGATGATAACCGTAGCATCAAGCAAGGGCTGGGCAACAGCGGCCCCCTTTATGTCTAATGCGCTTAACATGCGTTTCGCATAAATCTTAAAGCTATGAAAAGCTTTCACAATATGGTCAGTCGGTTCGGCCTTGGCTGTTTGAGTTAACTGGGTCGCCATCGCGACAAGTGCCCCCAGTTTGTCCCAGCCGCAGGACGCATCAACAGCGCAAAGCAGGGCTGCGTCATCACCTCTTGCCATCAGCAAAGCTATGCCCAGAGAACCCAGCTCGGCCAGGGTGCCAGCAATATCCACTTGCGCCTGCTCAAATTGCAATGCGCTGATTTTCTTTGCTTCTCTCCATACCTTTCCCGTAATCCGGTCATGTGTTTCGACAACGGTATCAGCAATGGTTGCAGCCCACTCAATGACGCAAACGGCCAGAATGGCAAGCCGCCGATCACTGGAGATGTCTTGCAACCCGTCCGTGAAGTATCGTTCGCCTTGACGGCGCAAACGCTTGATCCGATGGGGTGGTATGTCCTCAAGGATTTCTGGTGACAACCCTATCCCTTTAAGAAACTCCATTCGCTCGAGCAGGCGATTCATATCAGCCGTATTTTTGCCGACTTCGAACTGGCGCAGCCAGACAAACCTGCTTGCCCTCTCATCCACAACCTCACTGAGCAGGCTGTTGAGGCAGCTGCGCATTTGGCTACACAGACGGCTGACGACCCGCGCATCAATCCGGCGTTCCGCGGCGACCAGGGTCTCGGCGCAGAGCCGCTCGATAGTCGTTATTCCCGGTAGAATGATCTGCCTTCGCCGACATTCTTCAACAAAGGACCGGATCAGGCCTTCGCTGGAATCAGCGGCTTCAGCCTGTTGGTCGAGCCATGCCTTCATCTGTTTGACTCGCTTGCCGGTGAACATTCTATAGCCGTAAATCTTGCGTAGTGCGCCCAAATGTTCTCGACGTGTTTTTTCGCGGGCGGCATATGGTAAGAGGTCATCAGGCTTTAGCCCGAGCTGCGCTGCCACAAATCGGGCAACAGGCTCCGAGATCACCTCACCAGCCTTCAGCAACCGGCCCGGATACCGAAAAGCGCATAGCTGAAGAGCGAAGCCGATCTGGTTTTCCGGCCGCCTCCGTGTGCGTATATGCTCAATATCCTCGTCATCCAGCGTGTAATGTCGAAGCAACGAAGCCTCATCGGTCGGAAGATTAAAGAGCGTTGCGCGTTGTCGTGCGGTCAAAAGGGATCGTCTTGGCATTTAACATTGTCCTTGTTAATCTATTGTCTGTTTAAGACACATTCTGCACCAGCAAAATCAACGACTTGCAAGGGCAAAATTCGAGGAGGTTCAATTGGGACAACGTGCGGCCATCTACGCCAGAGTGTCGACCACCGATCAGTCCTGCGAACGGCAAGTGGATGAACTGACTGCTTTTGCCAGGCGCGGTGGTTATGATGTGGTGGAGATCTTCAAAGAGACAGCATCCGGTACGAAGGCAAGCCGTGCTGAGCGACGCAAAATCATGGGCCTCGCCCAGGCTCGCAAGATCGATGCAATTCTCGTTTCCGAACTCAGCCGGTGGGGACGCTCAACTCAGGACCTCTTGGATACACTGAGCCAGATGGCAGGTTGGAAAGTCTCGGTTGTGGCCATGAGCGGTATGACCTTTGAACTCGATACGCCACATGGGAGGATGATGACTACAATGTTAGCCGGAATCGCTCAGTTTGAACGTGATTTGCTGAGCGAGCGTGTCAAATCCGGTCTTGCTGCCGCCCGCGCGCGCGGCAAGAAACTCGGCCGCCAACCCGGCCAACGACCGAAATCCGACAAGCTTGCACCACAAGTCATTCAGGCCGTTGCCGACGGTCGGTCTTACCGCTGGATCGCCCGAGATCTTGGCATCAACAAAAATACCGTCACCGAAATCATGAAACGCCATTGGAAATCATCGTGACGCCAGATATTTGAAATATCCAGGGGAAAGGTCGCTCGTTTGACAGTCTTGCTCCGTTATACTCAGCTCCTCCGAAAACCCGAATGTTTAGATATAAACTGTTTCGGAGATATTCGGTGTTTTTGCCGAGAAAACTACATTGCAATATTCGGGTTT
>CANNAV010000250.1 GCA_947502585.1 uncultured Pseudovibrio sp. | reverse complement strand
ATCGCTCACATCAGAACTCTAACACGCAGGATCGCAAGGTATTGTCAATACTGAGATACTTTTGAGTCAGGCTCTAATAAATTTAATACATTAAATGTCAAGAATATTCATACGGTAGCAGGCCGTTATAACTAATGCTACCAGCGCGGACCGCCTTTTCGACGGGAGATAGTCGGCCCTACAGCTGAACGAAGATCGAAAGGTGACCGCAATGCCCCCTGTAGGAAACGCCCTTCAGTATATTTCTGTTCCAATCGGTACAATACTCATGTTTTATGGGGATCCAACCGCACTTACCCCGGGATGGAGTCTTTGCGATGGTAACATATACAACAATATCCAGACACCTGATTTGCGGTCCAAATTTATTGTTGGCGCCAGCGATATAGGTACGAAATCTGAACAGGCCATCAATTATGAGCTCGGCGATACAGGGGGCTCGAACACAGTTGAGCTTAAGGTAGAAAATTTACCTAGCCATAGTCATTCTATAAATCATAAGCACATAGCCAGTCAGGATAAACATAGTCATTTGTTTCAGTTATACGGCTCTGGTTCAAAAAACGGCGCTTATGAAGGTAATGACTCTGATCCTGAGTCTGGTTCAATGGGCATCACAGATGAGCAAGCTCCAGATATTACAGTGGAGGAGTATGATGGTTCTTCAAGTTCAGTCGGTAGCGACACCGCCCATGAGAACAGGCCCCCATACTTTGCTTTGTATTACATTATACGCACTGCCTAACTACTTTCCTCTAGGCAAACCATCGAGAATCCTTCTAAGGCCCATATCAGTCGGTCTGAAATAGAAGATTGTCAGACACAGGAAAGGCGTCACCCATGACCAAATCGATCTTAGGACGATTGGCCCGACGTAGAAGCAAGCGTTCCGCAGCAGAACTTCAACAATTGGTGGCACATGGTGTTGCGAATTTAAGCTTCCGACACTCGCTTGTTCCAATATCAAAAACAAACCCGCAAACTGGAGAACGCTATAATGTAGGTGTAATTGGTGCTGGACTTGCAGGCCTTTCCGCCGCGTACGAGCTAAACGAGGTTGGTTTTGATGTAACAGTATTTGAAGCGAGTGACCGTGTTGGAGGGCGGGTTTACTCGCTTAGTGATCAAACTGATTTTGGATTTGCCATGCCTGGACGGATCACAGAAGCTGGTGCAGAACTCATCGGGGCAAACCACTTTGCCTGGATCGAATATGCACAAAGATTTTCTCTTGGACTATCGGCTATTTCTAATGATGATATATACTCAAAAGAAAAACTTTCGATAAAACGCAATATTGATGAAAACAATATCGAAGTAATTGAAATAAATAAAGATCTTGAAAAGCTTATTGTTGAAATCCAAGGCAAAATTGAACGCGATGCAGAAAAGATTGAAGACCCTGATACACCCTGGAAATATGACAATATTCCATTTTTAAATGTACAGGAAGCGATTTCAACCTATGCAGGAAAAGATTCAGAGCTAGCCAATCAGGCAGCCGCACTCTTTTCTTTTGAGTTCGAAAATAACAATGTAATTGCTCCTTTTCGACAAAGCTATCTAGGCTTGCTGACAGCAGTTAAAGGGCATCAGTATCCTAGTACCCCCAATGGGATGCTTGCGAGTTTGAGTTATTTCGAGGATTCGGAAGTGTTTCGCTGCTCTAACGGTAATGGCGCACTAGCTGATGCGTTCGCAAAACAGCTAAAGTTTTATCATGAATCAGATAATCCCAATGGGAGTATTAAATTGAAATGCCGTGTTGACGAAATTTCTAAAAGTAATGACGGTCATCACATCGTACTCTCTTACTTTGACGGAAAAAAGAAAACAGAGAAGTTTGATTATGTCGTATTAGCAATCCCCGCATCGATGTATTCTGATTTTACAATAGATTTTTTACCTGATTTCAAGTCAGATTATACAATCGATAGTGGAAAGGCAGTTAAATTTTTAACTGGTTTTGATCAACGATACTGGCTATCAAACGGTCAGGCACCAAATGGTGAAACGAGTGCGCTCGGCATGATCTGGGAGAATACCGATCAGCAATATGAAATCGTTTCCTCTACACAGGCTCACAAACCTCAGTTTGGCCTATCAGTCTTCGCGGGTGGAGGATACGCTGAGAACATGATGCAGGCCTATAGTGAGAACCCCAACAAAATTACGGATCAGATATTTTCTTTTATCAATGTGTCCGACGATAGTGAAGTTCATCAAAGTCTTCGATCAAGTCTCGCAACAAAGTTTGTGAACTGGCCGCAGGATTTCAGATATATTATGACAGGCTATTCATGCCCGACCGTTTATGGCAGCAACGATCAAGTCCGCAAAGAAAGTAAGAATATTTACGAGTTAAACAACAACTTGAATGTGAGGTTGTTTCTAGCGGGAGAACATACGAGCACAGCATTTTTCGGGTATATGGAGGGGGCGCTTCAGTCTGGTCAAACTTGTGCACGGCTGATCACTCAGGCTGCAGCAATGAATAGCCACCCGACTGTTATTGGTAAGGAAGTAACAACATCATCCCCGCCCGCAGCAACTATGGGAACCGACGGTTATCTTTACATTTTCTATAGATCTTCCGACGAAACATCAGGCCAGATCTATTACGTTTCGGCCAAGATTAACTCAACGACACCCTCACTACACTGGACACAGCCTACGCGATTAGCTGGAAATACAACCAGCTCTTCACCCGTGGCGTTTCAGTATGGATCAGGAAAAGATGAAGATACATTCATAATTTACCACGAAAAGGGAGATGGAGATCAGATTTTTAACTTGTGGCTTTCATCTCTGGGCGGCCCATACAACACCCAAAAGTTATGCGATGGCACCAACAATCAGATTAGCTCATTGTATGTGCCTGCCGTTAACACGACTTACTCAGCCGCGAATACAGACAATGAACAAGGTCCGCATGTTTATTTGGTCTATTTATGTGCGGAAAACAAAGCGCTTAGAATTATTCGGGGAAAAGGCAGCCCTATACAATGGGGTTTGCCGAGGGAAATTTTACCGGCTCTAACTTCAAAGACGACCTTTGCTGAGCCGGAGGCTCAAGCTCTCAGTCTGCTTTCATTAGATGGCAGTGACCTTACAATTGTTTATAAAGCTCAAGATAGCAATGGTCGTTGTAAGACGTATTTTACGAGTTCATCAGATCCTATAAATGGCCTCTGGACTACACCTACCGAGATTGAGCAACTATCATCAAGTTTCAGTTCTGAGTTCACGGGCTTCACCACCAGCCATATCCGATATCCATCAAATGAAATGTTCATAGGGGCCTTTAAAACACAAGATGGTAATTCGAATGGAGATGGTTATGTATTGCGTGGACCAAATATCGAGGCCCTAAGCCAGCCCGATCTAATTTTCTCTAACTTATCGTTTAGTCCTGTAACCGTGCTAATTCCAAACACGACTTATAATCTAGGGGCGCCTCAACGATGCGTTGTAGGAGGCGTATATGACAAGGCTCAAGGTAAGATTGAACTGACATTTGATATTTTGGCATGATAGGAGGTCCGTGATGGAATGGATACACGCCCCCGGCGTTTAAAACTTCTGCCATACTGGTGGTGGTTAAACCCGGGATCAGGAGTGTACCCATGAATGAAGTGGCAATTGTTGGCGTTGATTTAGCAAAAACCGTTTTTCACATACATGGAGCCAGTCGTACTAGCGAAGCTTTATTTTCCATAGGCTTGGTTCAAAACCTCCGTCTTCAGACGGATCAGGCTTCAGGCGAAAAGAATTATATGACCATCGCTGATATCTCCAGAAAAGAGAGCCGAGGAAGTCGTAAAGCCCTCTTTTCTGGAGATATCAGCGATGGACCATTACGGTGTTTGTCAGATTGTGTCCCTATAGTGCTGTAAATTATCTGATTTAGAAATTGAGATAGCCATCGTGGGATTTCTCGTAAGCGCCCGCTTAAGACCGCCTTACTTTATTGTTTTTCATAGGGTATTTTCCTCTTGAGTTTTATGGAGGATG
>CANNAV010000249.1 GCA_947502585.1 uncultured Pseudovibrio sp. | reverse complement strand
AACCTAAAGAGAAATCCCACGATGGCTATCTCAATTTCTAAATCAGATAATTTACAGCACTATAGGGACACAATCGCCCTGGAAAGGGCTGCTGTCAGTCTAACTGCATCTAACGAACTGTGAACCGCAAGCAAAATACGCCGGAAGCATGGCTCGGTTTCAACGCCGGCCTTACCTGCATTCTCAATAGAAAGAATGGCTGTCAGTCCCTCATTCTCCCAGAACAACCCAAGCGGCGCGTACTCAGCCAATGCCTCTACACTGCCATTGGGAAAACAACAAAACACGTAGCTCTCTTCCGAAAGAAAGGCCTCCATGAAAGCGAGCAATTCTTGCAAATCCGGTCCGCCTCGCAATGTCATACCCGCTGGTCCTTTTCCCAAAACTCAAAATATCTCTCAGCAGTTCCCAACATATCTCATTGAACACTCGGGGAAACATTATTCTCCCGGAGAGAACGTGCCATCAGCGTTGTAGTCAACAACAAAGGTTTGCGGACCATCAATAGCAAACTGAATCAAAACCGGCACCGGGCCAGTGCGATCATAAGGCATAGTCTCACCTTCCTCATAGAGTCCGGTATTCAGCCAAAAGGCATACAACGGGGCGCAATCAATCCAGGTATAAGCAACAGGCTGCACAAAGCTGGAAAGCACCACGCGCCCGTCAGAATGCTGAATGGCATTCCCGCAGCAGACACGAGACAAATCTTCATCCCAAACAAATGGAACCACCATCCTGAAACTGCGAAGCGTCACGCCAGCTTCATTGGTACAAGGGGATAACCCCAGCGGCTTTGCGTTTAGATGTGTGCAGTTGCCGGACACGCGATCCGCAGAACTTTGTGTCCCAATCATGCGCCGCGTGACAAATTCTAACATCCCCGTCTCATCCTGCCCCGCTGCACACACATAACGACAGCCACCTGCAGCCAACCTCTTCTCACGCACCGCACCTGCCAAAACATATTCACAAAACCCAAACTCCAGCTGAGGTCCCGAACTGCTGTAAGGCGCGACATTTCCTGAACAAACACAGATGGACTGCACAACAGCAGCCGCAGCTCCCGGAATCACATAGGCTGGCTGCAATTGAAAGAGATAGAAACCACAGGCCTGATCTGACCGGTTTCTGACAGTGATCCTGCACTCCTGAACCATAATCCCGGCCTTTCGACAAAAAAGTTATCCGATAATCTTAAGACTGGAACCGCAAAATTAGTTTACATCGCGAACAAGTACTTTTTCAGACAAGAGCATCCCTCCGGGCACATCATCGGACCGCAAGATGTGCTCCAGACGCACTCCCGAAAAGTGGCTCCGGTTTTCGGTTAAGTATATGCATGGAAACAAAGAGTTAGAACATAATGCGTGAATGCATATGAACACTACATGTCCTAATCTTGATAGTTGGGCCATAAGCCCGGTGTCGCCAGCTCCACCACATTTCCAAACGGATCATGGAAAAACAGGCTCACGCCGCCCTGGGGCCAACGCACCTCACTGCTGAGCGGAACTTCTTTTTCTTCAAGATATTCACGCCATTCAATCAGCACACTTCTGGAAATCGCAAAAGCAAAATGAGAGGGGCCGTCGGTACTGTGCCCCGGCACCATGCCATAAGGACTGTCAACATCTGCCCGGCACACACTACGTTTGAAGACAAGAAGCATCTGACCGGGGCCAGCGTCATAGCCATGCATGCGCTCCCCTTCAACAACCCGCCTTAATCCCAAAAGCTCACCATAAAAATGATGGGCCGCGGCAAAATCATCA
Source organism: uncultured Pseudovibrio sp. (assembly GCA_947502585.1). Taxonomy (GTDB): domain Bacteria; phylum Pseudomonadota; class Alphaproteobacteria; order Rhizobiales; family Stappiaceae; genus Pseudovibrio. Next base: position 2,245 of record CANNAV010000249.1, on the reverse strand, counting down.
ACGTAAACAGCCGTCTCAACAATTCCATTAATACCTGGTGTGTCCATTCCCAACCTCCTGATTGGCTAGTATGGCAGACCAAACCACCATGCAGCCAGGAACAAAAATGTAAAGAAGCCAACAACGTCCGTTATGGTGGTCACAAAAACTGAAGAAGCGATGGCAGGATCCACTCCAATTTTCTCTAAGCCCATAGGAACCAGCAATCCAAACAGACCAGCACAGATTGAGTTAATCAGAATTGCGCTGCCGATAACCACCCCAAGTTCCGGGTTGAGGAACCATCCCCCTGCAATAGCACCAATCAGTAGTCCGAGGCCCACACCGTTGATGAGGGCCACGAGCAGCTCACGTCGCAAAACCCGCAGGATGTTCCGTCGGTTCAACTCCTGGGTCGCAATTGCGCGCACCGTCACCGCCATGGTCTGCGTACCGGAGTTTCCGCCCATGGACGCCACAATCGGCATCAACACAGCCAGAGCCACCATGCGCTCAATCGTGGCTGAAAATAGCGAAATGACAAAAGCTGCAAAGATTGCAGTAAACACATTCACCGATAACCAGGAAAAACGAGACTTGGCAATCTCAAGCACGCTGTCTGAGATTTCTTCATCACCCACACCAGCCATCGCCAGCATGTCTTCCTCAGCCTCTTCCTGAATGACGTCAACAATATCATGAACGGTCACAATACCGACCAGCCGCTCAGAGGTGTCGGTCACTGCGACAGAAACAAGATTATAGCGCTCAAACAACCGCGCCACATCTTCCTGATCATCCGTCACCAGAACAGAATGACGGGTCTCCTCCATAATTTCGGAGATTTTCCGGGATCGTTTCGTGCGTAAAAGGCGGTCCAGCGCAACAGCACCTAAAAGACGGAAGCCCGGATCAACCACATAAAGCTCATAAAAGCTGTCAGGAAGATCTGTGGAACCGCGCAGATGGTCAATCACCTGCCCCACAGTCCAGAACGGCGGCACGGCAATAAAATCAGTCTGGACAATACGACCAGCGGAATCCTCGGGAAATTCCAGCGCACGTTTAATCTGGACCTGATCCACATTGGGCAACTGAGCAAGGATCTTTTCCTGTTCTTCCTGCTCCATAACCTCAAGCAGATAAACAGCATCATCAGATTCAAGCTCACCAATCCCCTCAACAACATCCCCGTCCGGCAATGCATCCAGAACCTGCGCACGCACAGGCTCTTCGGTCTCAGTCAAGGCAGCAAAGCCAAACTCTTCACCCAGCAGCTGAATCAGGAGAACGCGATCATCCTCGCGCAACATCTCCAGCAGATCGCCCATGTCCGCATCATGCAGGTTGCCTGCGAGCTCGCGCACAACAGCCACATCCCGCCTATCCAGAGCAGCTTCAACGTGCGCAACAAAACCGGTATCAAGGTGTCCGCTTGCATCTCGAACATGTGGTGGAGGGGGCGCAACATGAAGCGCACCGGGATTTTTCGATTTGGTCACATGACCTCCACAAGTTAGAGTCAAATGCTTGACGTGAGCATCGTCCTTCGAGATTGCAGAAAATTGAATTGTACGGGCATTGTCGTCCCTGTGCACAGTTTTGTGTTTATAGCGACCTTCACAGACTGTGCAATCCTTTTACAAAGAATTGACGATTTGCATCAAAACGCATCGAGTCTCTTTCCACTCTGCAGGAAGCATTCAAGCGTGCTTTTCGTAGCCTTGTAGATCCGGAATTTACCGCTGGAATGTGGTCTGGATGTTGAAAGGACATAGCATCTGCGTTTGATAACTTTGATCCTATAGTTGAATCCCACAACATAGCCGTTGTTCGTTCTGGCTTTGAAATAGTTGGCGATAAATCCCTTGTACCTGTTCAGGGTTTTGATGAACTGGTCAAAGCAACGCAAGCCACTGTCCTCCACTCTGGAAATCCTGCGATTGATCTTAGCTATTGTCTATTCTGGTGTATGAGCTTTTGCTTAAGCAGCTTTTTGATCGGGTTCTGGCTGTTCAATTCCATCCTTGAAATTTATGCCTGTGATGACATTGCCAGGATCGGCAAAGCCGCGTAATTTTCGCCAGCTCACCTGTGCGCTCTGGCCGATTTTGAACATCATGTGCAGCATACCGTCTCTGTTAAGACATCCCTTTGAACGTTTTGTACGGTGCCTGATGGTGGCGAACGTGGATTCAATCGGGTTGGAGGTGCGGATCGACTGCCAGTGCATCTGCGGAAAGTCATAGAAGTTCAGAAGATCATG
>CANNAV010000248.1 GCA_947502585.1 uncultured Pseudovibrio sp. | reverse complement strand
GTGATTGCCAAGTCCCCACTATGGCGCATTCGACGCCGCAGGGAAGGAGCCGTCCATTCCATTACCTTTGCGGGGATGGACCCAAGTTTGGTGGACGCTTTTCAAGGAAGGCAGCCATCCTCTCTTTTAAGCGGACGAGCCAAATAAGGCGTGGTACATCTGCCGCTCACAGCGGACGCCATTTTCTAGTGAGTTCTCGTCCGCTGCATTCACGTGAGCTCTCGCCATCATGGTAATGTCGCGTGCATAACCAGCAATGGTTTTTGCTGTCTCACTTGCAACCGTTAGCAGTTCATCTGCCGGAGCTTTTCCGTTGATGAGGCCCATATCGTAAGCCTCTTGTGCGTCAATCATCCTGCCTGTGAGGATGAGATCCATGGCCCATGCCTTGCCGACAAACCTGGTCAGCCGCTGAGAGCCCCAATGCCCGGAATACAGCCGATTTTCACCTCAGGCTGGCCGAACAACCAGGCCGTATCTTATGCCAGAATTATATCACATATCATTGCGACCTCTCAGCCACCGCCCGGGGCAACGCGTGAGACCTCTGCGATCTTCGGGAAACGAAGTGCTGCGAAGCAATCCCATCCAGCGAAGTAATCCTGCACGCTGTGTCCTGCAATATCAGAACCTGGCGCAAAAGCCCGCTCATTGCCTGTCAGGATCAGACAACCGATGGCAGGATCTGTGTCATATTTATAGTCGCGTCCAGCACCTCTTCCAGAACCTTGGAGTTGAGGGCATTCAAAGCCTTAAGTCGATTAAAGCGAATAGTCGCTAAGCGCACTTCAACGGATGTTTCAATAGTTTCATGCATGATCAGCTATCCCAGATTGCGCCATAGGCCGGAATGCCGAAGCTTTCCATATCATGGACAAGTTTGCGAGTTAGTTTCTGGTTGGAAATCACGATAACAGCCTCTGCCCCACTTTCCTCAACGGCCTTCAGGGTCAGAGCTGTGAGATCCGGTTTTCCCTGGGAATCTGTATCCCATATCACTGCATCCGCCGTGTTTGCCATAATCTCATCAACGAAAGCATCGCCGTAGGTTTTACGTGGATTTCGCGTGGACCAGATCAGCTTATTCGGCACTTCGCCCGCAAGAAGGTGCGGCGCAATAGGGCCAATTCCAGAGCCCGTCCCCACATAGACAACTTTCTTGAAGAGGACCTCGACACACGCAACACCAGAGGTGGTAATGCCCTTCACCCAAACATGACTTGGCGGATTTTCAATAAAGTCTCCAGTCCAATCCCCTGCCCGGCTGATAGCGATACGGTAACCTGTCTCATCAGGAGATGGGATGTTCGCAAATGCATGATACTCACCAAATGGTGTATGGCTGATTGCGTTCGAACTGCCTGGGAATGGAGTGTCTCCGTAATCAAATTTTGCCAAAACGGCGTGGTTAGATGGTTTCACCACATCCACTTTAACGCGCTTTAGTGATAACCATGGCGAGACGATGGACAGAGTGATCAGGCAAAGCATCCAGAACGCCGGGGTTTCCATAAGAACGCCACCAGTATCAATCGTGATTGAAACAGTCTGTGCCCAGAACAGGCCAAGCACTGCCCAACCAACAAAACGGTGCACCTTCTCGAAGGTGTTGTGATAGCGAGCGCGGAAACCACCTCGTGCAGCGACAATCAGCAAGACCATCAAAGCCACCATTGCCCCGCTGAGAACAACGGTCTGATCCGACGGCAGCGCTGCCCCTTCAATACGGTTCGCCACCATACCATAAAGCAGGAAGCCAAACCAAATTGTGCCGGAAACCGTACTGCTGGAATGGAGCCCCCCAAAATGGAACACCTTGCCAGCGCCCCAGCGAAGCCACAGCGGCCAGCTGGCTGGAATGCGGGTTGCCAGCCAAAACAAAGCATTGACCACCCGTTGCTGCCGAATGAGGATGCCAAGAGACAGGTTGATCAACGCCATATCTGCAATTGCACCAAGGGCAAAGACGCCTTCTGCAACCCAGCGGCCGTCGTGCAAACCGGTAAAAAAGACTGCGATGTTAACCACGGCAACCAGCATCACGAGTCGGTTGTATTCCATCAAAGATGGATGGCGGGTAATACGTCGCCAGTTATAGCTGCGTGTTTCAGCAGTTGTCGCTTCAATAGCCATTAATTTAATTCCACACCCTGAGCGTCAATATGGTCTTGTGCAAGCTTCAACAGCAAGCGCTTGTCCAACTTCCCGCGTGGTGTGCGAGGCAACTCATCCATGGAAAGGATCAGTGCAGGACTACAATAATAAGGAAGTTTTTCTTTCACAGACTTGGCCGCAGTATTGGTGCACACATTCTCCGGACTGACGAAGGCAACCAGATTGCGGCTGTCGAATCTGAGCGTGACAGCCCGTTCACACCCTTCAGTTGCTTCCAGCGTGTTGGAAATACTGTCCAATTCCACACGGAATCCGCGAATTTTGACCAGATCGTCGACCCGCCCGAAATGCTCCAGTTCTCCGGTGCCCGTCCAGCGGACAAGATCTTTGGTGCGGAACATCATGTGACCAGGACGGAATGGATCTGGACGATAGCGCTCATGGGTCAACGCGGGATTGGCAAGGTAACCGGCAGTCACACAATTGCCTCCTGCCCACATCTCCCCCTTCTCGCCGATTGCGACGGGACGCAGGTTTTTATCCAGAACGTATACTGTATTGTTAGGTGTCGGACGACCAATGGAAAGGACTTCCTTACCCGGATAATGCGGTTCGGTTGTATTGATGATAGTGGTCTCTGTTGGACCGCAAGAGTTATAGAAACGGCAGGAACTGCTCCAGGCGTCCGCAAGAAGTCTTGGGCATGGTTCGCCCGCGACAGCAACAGTTTGCACCTGCAGGCATCGGCTGCGATCAAGCGAGTTGAGAATAGACGGGGTTGCAATCAGCACATCCACCTTTTCAGCGGTTTCCTGAATGCTTTTGCCGCGAATAACAAGCGTTGCGCCATTTGAAACTGCACCAAGTGTCTCCCAGGCGGCCATATCAAACGCGATCGAAAGAATTTGACCTACCCGCAACCCAGGACGCATGCCGAGATCACCCGGATTTGTCTGCAAAATGTTGCATAAGTTCTTATGGGTGACCTGAACGCCATTGGGGACACCCGTGGTGCCAGAGGTGAACAGGATCACGCACAGGTCGTCCGGCTGTGCTTTGTATTGCTGGCCGTCTGGCGACATGCTTGGGAAAGTTGCATCCTCCATCACATCTTCAATGACGATGAGAGTTTGCCCCTTAGCGACCGGCACCTTATCTTTAAGGCTGCGCAGCGTAAGAATGACTTCAGCCCCAGTCACAACCGCAATGTGGTTTAATGTCTTTTCAGGTGCGACACCTACATGCTGCGGAATATAAGCGGCGCCAACGCGCAGTGCAGCCACAATGCCAACCAGCATTGGTATGGAACGGTGCAGGTACAGGCAAACGGCGTCCCCTCTCTTTACGCCGTGTTGTACTAATTTGTGGGCGAGCCGGTTAGCGACAGTATTCAGCTCACCGTAGCTGATTTTCTGATCCTGATACTCAGCCGCAATCACTTGTGGCTGTGCAGCCATAAAGTGGTTCATGGCAGAAATGATAGTTGGAAAGCGCGGAGCGGTTTCTGGTCCCCATCCAAAATTCAGAAAACGTTCCTGATCGAAATCGCTCAATGCCGACAGAAGCGGATTGTGTGGTAAAACCCCTCTCAGTTTCGACATGGCCTGAAACACTGGCCGAATGTCATTTAGATAATCTTCAGCAATATTCTGCATGGCAAGTCCTTCTTATGGTGATAAACAGTCATTCCGGATAATGGGATATTCTCTCAGTTGAAAATAAAAAGTGTTCAACTGATAGTAACGAGTTCGTGGGACGAAATTTCCGGGAGAGATGGTCTTGAGATTTCGGACCATATGTTAAGGTGGATTGATTGAATAGGAATTGGTCCTCGATGATGAACACAAAGGCCTTAAAGCCGCAGCAAATAGAGTGCTGGGAGCCACACTCCAGCGCTGCCGGGTGCATTTCA
>CANNAV010000247.1 GCA_947502585.1 uncultured Pseudovibrio sp. | reverse complement strand
TGATCACAGCAGAAATCCTTAATGCATGGTTGCAGAGCCCTTGTGTTGTAGACAATCAGCCGCATGTCGCACAAGACACAAAAAAGTTTGCGACAGAACCTTGATTGCGTCCGCTTCAGAGAAGCCGAGAGGAATTTTAAATTCGAGCTTATTGAGTACTGAAGAGAGACTCTTAGGGACGCGCCTACGGTATATAAACCGTGTTCCCAGTCTTCCCGAGCGCTGCAAATACTTCACGACAAACCCCATTTGTGTACCACCGTGTGTACCAAATTTTGCACCATGAAGGAGAGGCAAGTCTATGAAAATGTTGAATAATTTACAGGAAATCAAGACAAACTGGTGCCGCTGAAAGGACTCGAACCTTCGACCCCATCATTACGAAATATGTAATGACCAGTTTCAGTGCATTTCACACCATTCCACTATTCACAACGTATCCGACTGTTTTCACTAAACAATCACTTCAACTATAGCCCTTTTCTTTTCTATGTGTTCCACTGCCAGCACCTTCAAAAGGTATACCCAGAGGTATACCCCAGATCACCCTTAGGTTTTATTTTTCACCGGGGTATACCTGAGCGGAGATAGCGGAATATGGTCAACGCTTTAACGCAAATTGGAATTGACGCACTGGTCAAACAGGGGCCACCGGACAAACGCAAAGAATTGTCGGACGGCCAAACCCCCGGTCTACGTTTGGTTGTGCACCCCACCGGTGCAATGAGCTGGGCCTATCGCTACAAAGCCATAGATGGAACCCAAAAGAAGCTTACCCTAGGCCCTTACGCTAAGAGGAAGGGTGCAGGACTAACTCTCTCAGAGGCTCGTAGGAAGGCGCAAGAAGCCCAGCGACGAAGAGTTGAAGGCATTGACCCTGCTAACGCCAAGAAGATTGAACGACAACAGCAAGCCGCGGCAATAGCCAAAGCAGACTTGCAAGAGGCTGATCAGTTTCACCAGCGCTTTAGCGAATACATGAGGCGGGAAGCCTCCCAGCTCCGCTCCGCTGACACAATCCGCGCTGTGATCGACAGGAGGTTCTTTCCAAAGCTGAGGAACCGCCCAGTAACAGAGATCAAGCGAAAAGACATTCAGAACATCATTGACCGCATTATGGATGACGGCGAACCCAGCGCAGCAATTCAGGCGTTCGCATTTATCCGGCGCTTCAGCAATTGGCTTGTAGAGCGGGGTGTGATCGAAGTCAGCTTCTGCAATGGAATGAAGCCGCCAGCTAAGCCCCAGAGTTGCGACAGAGTGCTATCTGAGCAGGAACTAAGGTGGTTCTGGAAGGCAACTGGCAAGATTGGCTATCCAGAGGGCACATGGGCGCGAGTTCTCATCTTAACTGGAGCAAGACGCAGTGAAGCCTCTCATATGACTTTCTCTGAGCTTGACCTTGAAAAAGCAAACTGGCTATTGCCAAAGGAACGCTCCAAGAACAAAGAGGCGATATCCATCCCACTTTCTAAACTTGCTGTGAGCGAGCTGCAAAGCGTAACTCCACTTGGCAACCCACCTTCCTACGTCTTCTCTACAGGCACAGGCAGGAACGGCAAGATTGCCCCTATCAGTGGATACTCAAAGTTCAAGAAACGTATCGACCTAGCCATGCTTGAAGAGGCCAGACAAGAGGCATCGGAACGCGGAGAGAAGACAGGCGAGAATAAGATCCTCAATTGGACCTACCACGATTTAAGGCGCACCTGTGCAAGTCTAATGGGAGAGCTTGGGATTGCTCCGCATGTGGTTGAGGCTGCTCTTAACCACAAGACAGGCAAGATCCAAGGCTTAGCCAAGGTTTACAACCGCTACGACTATCTCAAAGAGCGTGAGCAAGCCTTCGAAGCCCTGGCAAACCGCATTGAAGAGATCGCTACAGGCGAAGCGGCCCCCTCTAATGTTGTGCAACTGAGAGGATAAAGTGAAGCACATTGATTTCTCATATTCCTTTGCTCAGCAAAAACGCATCAAGGCCGCTATGCAGCCACTTGGGTTATCTGATGAAGATCATGAGTTCGCTCTTCATGTAATCAATGACGCTTTTTTCTATGCCCCTGCTATTTCTGGAGCAGAGGAGGCTTTCTTGATGAAGCAACAACTTCATAAATTGAGGTTAGAACGCAAAATTAAGGCACTTGATAGAGTGATGAGCCTCTCAAAAAAGGAGGGTGATGTTTACAATGAGGATTTTGATACGACGTTCTTCGAGAAAACCCGGCTCTTGATGGAAGACTGCATAGGGGAAAAGCTCAGGGTGGAAACGCTAATCAGCGCACTCAAAGAAGGACAAGATAAGGGACCAAACTATAAGCCCTTTTTAAATGCGCTGAGATTTGCAGTTGCCACAATTTGGCATCTTGGCGTCCGAGAGATAAACAGTTCTAATGAGTTCAAAGAACTGTTTCGAGCAATCGCCAAACCACCACTCACGAACCCCGAAGTCATGAGGGTGACTAATTGTGGTTGGTCGGAAGGTGCGGCAATATCTTTCGTCAATACTTGCAAACGAGGTGAATTCGAATTTGATCCACTTAGCAGGATTGAATCCGAAACAACCATATGATTTTAAATATCATTTTTCAAAGAGCTCTAGTTATGGAGCGAAACATGAACTGACATTTCCGTTCTCTTCTGCTCAAATACATTCTGTTCCATCCCAGCAACTCCCGAGGTGTTTTAATGGCAGAACAGATTATTTTCCTCACAGCTTCAGGTGTCCGTGCCCGGTATCAGATCGGGAACACTACCCTTTGGCGTTGGTCGAATGGTACGGCTAACAACAAGTTCCCAGCACCGCTTAAAATGGGAAACCGCAAACGTTGGCGTTTAGCTGATCTTGAAGCTTGGGAACAATCACTCGAAGCAGCTAACGACAGCGATCAACAAGCAGCTGTAGCCTAAGCAACCTGGGCCGCATTAGCGGCCCCGCCCAGCGCAACGTCCTATTTCAAAACAATTTCATAGGTAACAGAATGGCGAAACTGGCAGCAGTTGCGGTAAATGACGCAGCACATTCATCACACAAGGAAAGTCACGACGATTACGCAAATATTATCGTCATATGCGGAAAATGGCGCGTGATTGTTTGCAAAGGCAACATTCAATGGATCATTCAGAAAGGCGTTTTAAGGCGTGATGGAAGAGCATGGCAGGGCATGAGCTACTGCTAAGGCCCTGCTTCGTGATTGGTCACGGCGCTCTGGCCTTCCAGCACCGCATGAACTGCAACTTCTACCAGAAAAGATAAGCGACAAGGCAAGTGCACCTACATGGCTAGCGAATTTGCAGCCAGCCAATGACAGCACAAGCACAGTAGCTGCCTAACAGTGGGGCCGCAGAGACGGACGGCCTCCCCCTCCCCAACACCTATATGGAGCACCTATGACTAAACCCATTCTTGTCGACTGGAATCTTCAAAGCGTGAGTGGTGAGGACTTTAGCCGAAAGGCCACACGCAAAGCAGTACGCGCCGGCCTTTTCATCAACGAGCCAATTAAGGTGCAGTTGCCAGATGGTTCGATTAGGAGCGGCAACCGTATCCGATGCAAACCAAAGGGAGAAGCCATGTTGAGAGAGGCCCTGCAATCAAGTTCAACAAGCTGAAAGGTGCAAAATGTGTTCTTATGCCACTCGCGCCGTTTACGACAGTGACTTCGATCTGAGCGGACCTGAAAATTCCGTGCTCGCCTACCTAGCATTTAGGGCAAATCCAGAAGAAGGCGACTACACCGCACCACTCGAATGTTGGCCCTCAATAAGCACTATTTGCAAAGCTACCAAACTAGGCCGCTCAACAGTAGATCGCGCATTGCGGAGCCTGGAGCAAAAAGGGTTTATTGAAAGCCAAGCGAGGTATTCAAATAGGCGCCGAACATCCTCAATGTACACACTTCTATTCTTTGATGCAGATGATCGAGCTGAAGCAATGCGTGACCGAAATCAGAACAGAGGATTCAGTTACTAGCCCCACAGCGGGATAGGAGATATTGTCAATTCTGGTGTATGAGCTTTTGCTTAAGCAGCTTTTTGATCGGGTTCTGGCTGTTCAATTCCATCC
>CANNAV010000246.1 GCA_947502585.1 uncultured Pseudovibrio sp. | reverse complement strand
CCCCAAGAAATATTTTCACACTCATAAGTGCGACCCTCACACTGCTCAAAAAAATCGGAAAGTCACCAACAAGAGCAGTCGAAAAGGTACAGGACAATCGCAATGCAGCTATTTCATTCCTGAAAAACGAAAACAGCCCGAACTTTCATTGAATCACCCTGAGCCTCCAACTTCCCATCAAATTTTCATGATAAGAATATCTTATTGTAGAATGCAAAAGATGCAATTATACTTAATGATTATTGAGGTCTACATTCAGTCTGGGATTTGCTGGATGAATCGTTTCGTCTCACCGCTTAAGGTAAACGCAACGTCAAGACCAGTAAGAGCAAAATTAGGTAGCGGAGGCAGCAATGCACAACAATGATGTCAAGGCATCCGGCGTTTGTCCGGTGGTACATGGCGCAAATACATCGATGGATAAATCGGTCACCCGATGGTGGCCTGATGCATTAAATCTTGACATCCTCCATCAACATGGTGCGCGTACCAACCCGATGGACCCGCATTTCAATTATCATGATGCTGTCAAGTCACTCGACTTTGAAGCGGTGAAGGCAGATGTCCATGCGCTTATGACCGACAGTCAGGATTGGTGGCCCGCGGATTGGGGGCATTATGGCGGCCTGATGATTCGTCTTTCCTGGCACACAGCAGGCTCTTATCGTATGGCCGATGGGCGCGGTGGCGGTGGATCCGGAAACATTCGCTTTGCACCACTCAATTCCTGGCCTGATAACGCAAGCCTTGATAAGGCCCGCCGGTTGCTCTGGCCGATCAAGAAGAAATACGGAAACGCTCTCTCCTGGGCGGATTTGATAATTCTGGCAGGTACAATAGCCTATGATTCTATGGGGCTAAAAACCTTTGGTTTCGGGTTTGGTCGTGAGGATATCTGGGGTCCGGAGATCGACACCTATTGGGGGTCAGAAAAAGAATGGCTTGCGCGCAGCGAAGAGCGTTATGACGATCTGGATGATCCTTCAACACTCGAAAGCCCGCTTGCAGCGACCCATATGGGCCTGATCTACGTGAACCCGGAAGGCGTGAATGGCGTCCCTGGCCCACAAAAAACCGCTGACCAGATCCGCGAAACCTTTGCTCGTATGGCAATGAATGACGAAGAAACAGCAGCATTGACTTGTGGTGGCCATACCGTTGGTAAGACCCATGGACGGGGTGCCGTTAATAACATCGGTGTAGCTCCGGAAGCTGCGGGGCTGAGTGAACAAGGGCTGGGCTGGTCCAACCCTGGACAAAACGGCAAGGCAACGAATGCCTTTACCTCTGGAATTGAAGGTGCATGGACCACACATCCAACCACTTTTGATATGGGCTTTTTCGATATGCTGTTCGGCCATGAATGGAAGCCGACAAAATCACCAGCCGGCGCATGGCAATGGGAACCTGTTTCCATCAAGGAAGAAGACAAACCTGTCGATCCGACCGACCCGTCCGTTCGCCGCAATCCAATCATGACCGATGCAGATATGGCGATGAAGGTTGATCCGAACTACAACGAATATTGCCAGAAGTTCATGGCAGATCCTGAGTATTTCAGAGATACATTTGCACGTGCCTGGTTCAAGCTGACCCACCGCGATATGGGACCGAAAGCAAACTATCTTGGTCCGGATGTTCCGAAAGAAGAGCTCATCTGGCAGGATCCTGTTCCAGCTGGCAACACCAGTTATGATGTTGTAGCTTTGAAAACAAAAATCGCCGCAAGTGGTTTGAGCAATGAGGACCTGATCAAAACTGCGTGGGACAGCGCACGAACCTATCGTGGTTCTGATATGCGTGGTGGTGCAAACGGCGCCCGTATCCGCCTTTCTCCTCAAAAGGACTGGGCTGGTAATGAGCCAGATCGCCTTACCAAAGTGCTGGCGGTGCTTGAACCTATTGCAGCTGAAGAAGGTGCCTCAGTCGCAGATGCAATCGTGCTGGCAGGGAATGTTGGTATAGAAAAGGCCATCAAAGCAGCTGGTTTCAACGTGACAGTTCCGTTCACGTCTGGTCGTGGAGATGCCACAGATGCGATGACAGATGCTACATCCTTCTCAGTATTGGAGCCTATTTCTGATGGCTTCCGTAACTGGCATAAGCAAGAGTACGCTGTTAGTCCAGAAGAAATGATGTTGGATCGTGCACAGCTCCTCCGGCTCACAGGATGGGAAATGACTGTGCTCGTCGGTGGACTGCGTGTTCTTGGTGCCAATCATGGCGGATCAAAGCATGGTGTCTTTACTGACCGGGAAGGCCAGTTGACTACAGACTTCTTCGTCAACCTGACCGACATGGACTACAGCTGGCATCCACTCAAAGATGGCACCTATGAAATCCGTGACCGGAAGTCTGGTAAGACCAGGTGGACTGCAACCAGTGTTGACCTTGTATTTGGGTCCAACTCAATCCTGCGTGCCTATGCCGAAGTGTATGCGCAGGATGACAACCACGAAAAGTTCGTCCGCGACTTTGTGGCGACATGGACTAAGGTCATGAACGCTGACCGTTTCGACCTGACAGCCTAATAAGCGCGTAAGCGATGAAGGTGCCGACTTACCTTTTCGTTTTTGAATGATTATTTTATCTTTTGCTTGAGGGCGAAGGTTGTGTATAAGGATTAACAGGTACGGAACACGTGGACACGGGAAGAGATGCTCGCGATCGTTCGAATGGTCGGGGTCGTGGGGCATTGTTGCATTACTCTCTAGGGGGAATCGATTGAACTTCAATTGCGGATGATTTGGACCGTGTTGCACAAAGGTAGTTCTGGGTACGGCATTGCCAACTATTTCAAGGCCAGAAAGAACAGTGGCTTTGTTGAGGGGCTCAACAACAAGATCAAAATCCTCAAGCGCAGATGCTATGGCTTGTTCAACACAAAGACTATATTTCAACGGCTGTTCCTGGACTTACAAGGCTACGAAAAATTCGCTTGAGTATCATTCCTGCAGAACGGACGGAGAGCCATTAATACTTCGCAGACCGTATCCACGTCACAGAATTAATGCAACAACGCCACAAAACACCGCGTCAGGTATTTGAACAAAGGGCCTGGAAAATGGCGGCATAACGAACATAATCAAATTGTTCGGTAACTGGGACGAACTCCAATTTGTGGTTCAACTTACCCATGGCGACAATTCAAAACCACTGTGCGTTCCTGTTCCACCAATGAGCGCAGAGCCTGAATGTTGGAAATGATTGCCCGGTTCTGACTGACCTCGACGCCATAGCTTTTCAGCTTCTGGAACGCGCGCGACAGGCTTTCCGGTTTCATGCCCAGACGACCAGCGATGAGAGCTTTATCGTAGGGCAACACCAAAGTGCTGGAACCAGCTGGTTCTGTGCTGAGGTTCAACAGGAACTCAGCAACACGTTGCGCACCGGTATGTGTTTTCAATCCTTCAATCTGCAACACAAGCTGGTGCAGATGCATGGACAATGACGACATCATTGCCAGTGCGATATTTGGATCCGCTGCAATTGATCTGGCCAGGTGGGCCACAGGAATACAAAGCACCACACTATCCGTGACCGCCTCACCGGAAGCCGGATAGTCTGAGTTTGTAAAAGCGGCTCCTTCACCGAAGGTTTGCCCACGAGTAAATACCCCGACAACGGCTTCATCGCCGCTGCTTGTTGTACGAAAAACTTTGACCCATCCTTCCAGGACGATAAAGAACGCCTCTGCCTTATCATCCTGATAAAATATCATCTCACCGCGCGAGGCAGATCTTTTAGTGGCACCCCGAAGCAGCTGTTCTCTTGCCTCGGTACTCAGCCGTTTAAGCAAAGGAATTTCAGAGAGCTTGTCAACTTCACTGCTTATTATTGTTGTAGCCATTTATACGGACCTCTCCCACGATCAACTCAATCCTACAAGTATGCAGGTGAAGGACGTTGACCTAAAACAAGTGTTTTTGCTCAATAAATATTTTGCAGTTGCACTCTTGAAAGAAAATGGAGGCTCTCCTGTGATTGTGTAGGAGGTCTAACTGTAGTGCCCTGGAGTTCTGGATTGTGTCCCTATAGTGCTGTAAATTATCTGGTTTAGAAATTGAGATAGCCATCGTGGGATTTCTCTTTAGG
>CANNAV010000245.1 GCA_947502585.1 uncultured Pseudovibrio sp. | reverse complement strand
AGACAAAACCATCATCCAGATCTGATCAACCCGCCAAACCTGAAATCCGAATTTACAGCAGACCTGGGACTTGACCCATAATTCTCAAAAGGTCCTTATTGATCAGCTCCAGCAATGGCCTAACGCAGACCATGACGATGGCCCAGATTGCTTTGAAATGCTTTGGAAACACACACTGGAAATGGCCTTTACTACCTTAAGTTCAAGCAGTTTTACCAGCGCACCATCTGCCCAAGGTTCGCTTCTTGGAGGCTATCGGTTATGAGCAAGAAAAACAAAAAGGCGAAAGCATCCGGTAAGGCAGATAGCAATCTGGCAAAACAGGAAGCCCCGGCCAGCGTTCCTGCCAAAGGCGGGCAGCTGATCGCGACAGCGCAAAACGATATCTCGATTCCGTTTTACTCGGATATCTTGCAGCCGCAGGACCCGACAGTGGAAGACAAGGGCCGTGCCAAAGGGCTGAAACTTTATGATGAGGTTTTGCAGGATGGGCGGGCGCGCACCACCATCAACAAACGCATTAGCAAGGTCACGCGCCGTGAATGGGAGATTGAACCCTCCAGTGAGGAAGAAAAGGACGTTGAGATTGCCGAAGCTGTTGAAGCAATCCTCAAAAGCCTGCCGTTTGATGCCATCTGCAGGAAGCTGCTGAGGGCCATTTTGAAAGGCTTTGCCGTTGGTGAAGTGGTCTGGGCGCGCAATACAGACGGGCTGGTGGTTCCCAAAGCAATCAAGGATATCGATCCTTCCCGGTTTGCCTTTGATAAGGACTGGTTGCCCCGGCTTTTGACCCAGACCAACGGCATTGAAGGGGAACCGCTTCCCAAACGCAAGTTCATCGTGCATCGTTTTGATGAGATGGGAAACAACCCTTACGGTCTCGGGCTGGGTTCTGTGATCTTTTGGCATGTGCTCTTTAAACGAGAAGGCGTGGCCTTCTGGATGAAGTTCATGGATAAATTCGCGAGTCCAATCCCTTTCGGCAAATATGCGGTTGGTACGTCTCAAACGGAACAGGATAAACTGCTTGGGGTGTTGCGCCAGATGGTTTCCCAAGGGGCGTTGGTTGCCCCCATTGGCACCGAGGTGGAGTTTTTAGAAGCCACCCGATCCGGGGAAGCCGGTTATGAGGCATGGCTGCGCTACTGGGATGAGCAAACCAGCGAAGTAGTGCTGGGTTCAACGCTTTCCACCGGTGTCAAAGGTCAGGGCTCGCGAGCGGCTTCTCAAACCCACGCAGAAGAAACAGACAGTTTGGTCGACGATGATGCGGACAGCCTCTGCGAAACCCTGAATGCGTCTCTGATTACGTGGATCACCGAGATCAACTGGCCCGGATATATGGCTCCTAAAGTATGGCGGCCACGCCCCAAAAACGAAGTGCTGGAAGAAGAGCACAAAAGCAAAACCCATGCCCGCCAGCAACAAGGCATAAAAGTATTGAGCGGTATGCGCAACCTAGGCTTTGAGCCGGAAAACATCGAAGACTGGGTAAGTGATCTGGCGGGCGTGAAAGTAAAGCCTGTGCAGACAAAGCCACCCAATAGTCTGGGGGAAGACATCACCGAGTTTGCGACAGGTGAACCCGGTCCCGTTGATCATCTGGCCTCTCAACTGGAACAACTTGCCGGACCTGCCATTCATGGTTGGATTGATGAGATAAAAGGGAAGCTTGATGAAGCGGAAGATTATGCGGGCGCTTCGCAAGCCTTGCTGGATGTCTATCCGGGTCTTGAGGTTGATCCGCTTGGCAACCTTTTAAGAGATGCAGTTATGCTTGCTGAGCTTCAAGGCCGCTCCGATATCATTGATGAGACCGGTATCACCCCGACAGGCTCAAAAAAAAACTAGAAAAACAGGGTGAGGCAAGCACTGAGTTTGCAGAACCCTTTACGGAGGCGCTGGAGTTTCACCGCCAGAAGGTAAAGCTGCCCACAAAGCGTTGGAGTGATGCCATGCATCACGCCCACGACCGCTCGTTTGTCGTTGCAGGCGCAACAAAAAACGCGCTGCTGGAAGACTTCCAAAAAGCCGTTGATGGAGCCATTGCCAAGGGCACTCCGTTTAAGGGCTGGCTGGATAAGGATGACATCTACCATCCTGGCTTTCTGGATGAGTTTGATAAGATCGTTAAACGCCACGGCTGGGACCATAACGGCAAGCGGGTATGGCGAGCCCGAGTGATCTATGAGACCAACTTAAAAACCGCTTATGCTGCCGGTCGTTACAAGCAGATGAACGACCCGGCGGTGCGCAAGGCTTTTCCTTATTGGCAATACGTCCATGCGTTGGAGCGTATTCCAGTGACGGCACGGGCCGCGCATAAGGCGTGGGATGGTATGGTGCTACCCGCCGATGATCCGTGGTGGAACACCTATTACCCGCCCAATGACTGGCTGTGTGGGTGCGGTGTGCGACCAGTCTCAAAGGCCAAGTTGAAACGGCTGGGCAAAAAAGACCCGGATGCAGCACCTTCTATCTCCCATACAATCACCAGAGATCCGGCAACCGGTGAAATGATTTCCTACCCCAAAGATGTGGGCATGGGCTGGGGCTATGCGCCAGGACAAACGTGGTCAGAAGGGCTGGTACCCAAAGAGCTGCAAAAGCCGCTACGGCCCAAGCCAGCGCTTATTGATCCACCGCAAGGCCCACCCAAGCAAGGCAGGCCTGTACCGACGTTAAAGCCGCAAAAGCCTAAGCCAGAACCAGACCTGAAGCCGCTTGACGAGATTGGTGGATCCGCTCCGGTTAAACCTTTGGCACCGGATCTGCCAGAGGAAACCTATGTCGAAGCGTTCCTGGAACCGTTCGGCGCTCAGATCGGCAAACCAAAGGCGGTTCGCGATAAGGCCGGGCATATCCTGACCGTTTCAGATGATCTGTTTAAGAACGGGGCTGGAGCATGGAAGGTGAAGAAGTTTGGCCGTGAGGTGTTTGTGACCTATCTGGCGGCTACTCTGGCTGACCCTGATGAGATCTGGGTGGACTGGGGCATCAATGAGCTGGGGCAAGCAATCCTTGTGCGCCGCTACTTACGCTACTTTGGCGATGCCGCAGGCTTTACCTCGTTCACCTTCACCCGTAAGGGCTGGGAAGGTCAGACGGCGTTTAATCCAAGTAAGCGAGATGGAGTGAAGCCAAACCAGAAATATCTGGAGAACCACCGGACCGGCGCATTACTCTATAGGCGTGAGAAAGAAAGAAAGTGATGGGCTGTTTAAAGGCGTTCCGCAGCCACATTACTCCAACCTTTACGGTCCCCTACCTCGCCAGGGGTCATACGTCAGAGATGTTGTCATCACTCAAATCAAATATAAGCCCAAATCAGGGGAAATTCAATGATCACTCTGACATTTGATAAGAGCGACATGAACCGCGAAATTGCAGATGTTGCTGGCCGGTTGGAAGACAGCGCCACCGTGCATGACATCATCGGGGAAGTATTGCTGGACGAAACCCGTGAGCGTATCCAACAGGAAAAGTCCCCGGACGGCTCAAACTGGCCTGCGCTTCACCCCGTCGCGCTGGATAATCGGCGCTCAAAATCCGGGATACTGTGCGATAGTGGGGAACTGTTCCGTTCAATCCATAAGAACACGACCTCTGATAAAGCCGAGGTGGGCACCAACCTCAACCACCCCAAGGTCTGGGTGAACCAGTATGGCGCGACCATCCGCCCCCGCCGAGTGCCATTCCTACTCATTCCATACATGGGCGGCAAACTTGCGGCTAAGCAGGTCACCATTCCGGCACGGCCTTACATTGGCATCGGACGCGGTGATGAGGAGTTGGTGAAGGAAACTCTGGAAGGGTATTTGGAGGGGTGAGGCAAAGTAGTTTAACGCGGAATACAAATCTGGCGGGATTGCTTCACCCTATCGATTAATCTTGCAAAAAATATAGACTCTCAAGTTTCCGCTTGCAATTTAAACAATTTGAAAACATGAACTGCTTCGTACTTTTCGCAGCATAGGTAGTTCGATGATGACGCAAGCATCTCAAACCAGTTTTCGTTCAGACATTGAAGGATTGAGAGGGGCTTTAACTGTTCGCTTGATATCTATCTAAATGTGTGCGAATATATCTAATATGGATAGATTAGTTTCAATAGGG
>CANNAV010000244.1 GCA_947502585.1 uncultured Pseudovibrio sp. | reverse complement strand
AAACCTAAAGAGAAATGCCACGATGGCTATCTCAATTTCTAAACCAGATAATTTACAGCACTATAGGGACACAATCTTCGTAACGAACCAGTGCGAGAAATTTGCTTTTTGAGATGTGCTGAGGGGCTGCCGGATCAAAACCGCACGGACCATTCTCAATCGCATAGGCACGATCCAGCGGGAATTCAGCTCCGGCTTCTACTGTGGTGGTCTGAAGTGGATGGGCTGTAAGGCCTTTAACTGGATAAGTGGCGAGTGCGGTGATATGCGCAGGCGAAAAAGTCATATTAAATTCCGTTATTTAAGTATTAGAAACCATGAGAAATGAAGGATTGTGGCAAGATCTTGCGAGCACCCTCTTTTGTCGGCAGTTTGAATCACTATATGAAGAGTGCGGGGGGAAGTCTCCTGCTTCGTGTGCTCTTTATGAGGCTCGAATCCTCCCAGAATGCTTCGTCACGCTTCGGGTGACACGGCACATAGGAGTTATAAATGGACTTTGAGAAATACACCGAACGTGCGCGTGGGTTTATTCAGTCTGCGCAATCATATGCTCTGGGACAAGGGCATCAACAGTTTACTCCCGCACATATTTTGAAAGTTTTGCTTGATGACAGTGAGGGCATGTCTGCAGGTCTCATCGAACGAGGCGGAGGACGTTTGCAGGATGTCCGTCTACAGATTGAGACCGACCTCGCCTCGCTTCCTAAGGTGAGTGGGGGTAATGGGCAGCTGTATCTGGCGTCGGAAACGGCTCGTCTTTTTGAGCAAGCCCAGACAATTGCCGATAAAGCAGGCGACAGCTATGTCACTGTTGAGCGGTTGCTGCTTGCACTTGCTATGGATAAAGACAGCAAGGCGGGTAAGGCACTTGCTCAAGGTGGTGTCACGCCAAACGCGCTGAACGAAGCTATCAATGAAGTGCGTAAGGGCCGTACTGCGGATTCTGTCTCTGCTGAAAATCAGTATGATGCCCTGAAGAAGTTCGCGCAGGATTTGACCAACGCTGCCCGCGAAGGCAAGCTCGATCCAGTGATTGGGCGTGATGAAGAGATCCGCCGTGCTATTCAGGTTCTATCACGCCGGACCAAGAACAACCCTGTTTTGATTGGTGAGCCGGGCGTCGGTAAAACCGCGATTGCTGAAGGTCTGGCGCTGCGTATCGTCAATGGTGATGTGCCGGAAAGTCTGAAAGACAAAGAGTTGCTGGCTCTTGATATGGGTGCGCTGATTGCCGGTGCAAAATATCGCGGTGAATTTGAAGAGCGCCTGAAAGGTGTTTTAAATGAAGTACAAGCCGCTGCTGGGGGCGTGATCCTTTTCATTGATGAAATGCACACGCTGGTTGGGGCAGGGAAGAGCGATGGAGCGATGGATGCTTCCAATCTTCTTAAGCCTGCGCTGGCGCGTGGTGAGTTGCATTGTGTTGGTGCGACTACACTCGATGAATACCGCAAACACGTTGAAAAGGACGCGGCTTTGGCCCGTCGGTTCCAACCTGTATTTGTGAGCGAACCAACAGTTGAAGATACGATCTCTATTCTGCGTGGGATCAAGGAAAAGTACGAGCTTCACCATGGTGTGCGCATTTCAGATAGTGCAATTGTTTCTGCGGCAACGCTGTCTAACCGGTACATCACAGACCGCTTCCTGCCGGATAAGGCAATTGATCTTATTGACGAGGCTGCCAGCCGCTTGCGCATACAGGTGGATTCCAAGCCAGAAGAGCTGGATGAGCTGGACCGTCGGATCATTCAGCTGAAAATTGAACGGGAAGCACTCAGGAAAGAAGATGATGATGATGCCACGAAAGATCGGCTTCAGCGTCTTGAGAAAGAACTGTTTGATCTGGAAGAGGAATCCAATGAACTTACACAGCGTTGGCAATCTGAAAAAGATAAGCTGAGCGCTGAGCAAAAAATTAAAGAGCAATTAGATGAAGCGCGAACCGAACTGGAGCAGGCACAACGCGCCGGAAACCTGGCGCGTGCCGGGGAGCTGAGCTACGGCGTTATTCCTGATCTGGAAAAAAAACTTACCAACACCCAGACAGCTGAAGATGTCGATAACACCATGCTCAATGAGACTGTCAGCAATGAGAGCATTGCTCAGGTTGTGTCTCGCTGGACTGGTATTCCTGTAGATAAAATGCTCGAAGGTGAGCGCGAGAAGCTGCTTCGTATGGAAGACGAGCTGGCTAAGCGTGTTGTTGGTCAGCAGGAAGCTGTTCATGCAGTTTCCACCGCTGTGCGCCGGTCTCGTGCCGGTTTGCAGGACCCGAACAGGCCAATTGGTTCCTTCATGTTCCTCGGCCCAACTGGTGTTGGTAAAACCGAGCTGACCAAGGCGCTCGCCAGCTATCTCTTTGATGATGAGACGGCCATGGTGCGCGTAGATATGTCTGAGTTCATGGAAAAGCATAGTGTTGCCCGTCTGATTGGTGCGCCTCCAGGCTATGTTGGCTATGAAGAAGGTGGCGCTCTGACAGAAGCTGTGCGTCGTCGGCCTTACCAGGTGGTGCTGTTTGACGAAGTTGAAAAAGCACATGGCGATGTGTTCAACGTTTTGCTCCAGGTGCTGGATGACGGACGCCTGACGGACGGACAGGGCCGTACTGTGGATTTCCGCAATACGCTGATCATCATGACCTCGAATCTTGGTTCAGAATTTCTGGCTTCTCAGGGCGAAGGTGAAGATGCTGAGGCGGTTCGCGGTCCGGTAATGGATGCGGTGAAAGCACACTTCCGTCCTGAGTTCCTGAACCGTCTCGATGAGATTATTCTGTTCCACCGCTTGCAGCGGGCACAGATGTCTCGGATTGTTGAAATTCAACTGACCCGTTTGCAGAAGCTGCTGGATGATCGGAAGATGGAACTTAAGCTGGATAATGGTGCTATCGGCTGGCTCTCAGAAAAAGGATATGATCCGGCTTACGGTGCACGCCCCTTGAAGCGCGTCATTCAAAAGCAGGTTCAGGATCCGCTGGCTGAGATGCTTCTGGCCGGTTCTGTTTCTGACGGTCAGACCATTCGGATCACTGCGGGGGCTGACAGGCTTCTATTCGAGACGACCTGAATGGTTAGATAATGGGCAGGTTTCAAACAAGGCACACTTCGCGCAGGTTGATCGCAACATCCTGGCTCCTGCGAGCCGATTATTCATTGTTGATCAACCATAGAGCCCGTAATACAAACGCGTTTATCGCCTGAATCTAAACGGTCTATTGGCCTTCAGTCGATCTCCGCAAGCAACATATCCTTTGTAGCTCAACAGAACCAGGTCTGCAGAATCACCATCTATTCTCAAAATCCCCGGTTTCAAGCAGCGCGCAACAATACAACAACGCCTACCCGCAGGCAGATTTGCTGGCGTTACACAAACAAACGTCTGTGAAACACCCATGAAGCTCGGATATGCGTGGATATCCAAAGCAGACGGCTCACAGGCCCTCGATTTGTAAATGGATGCGCTCGTTGCCGCTGATGTCGCTCCCGATCACGTCTGCAAGGACGATGCGTCAGGAAGGCATGATGATCGTCCAGGACTGGAAGCCTGCCTGAAAGCTCTGCGGACAAGCGACGCTCTTTATATATGGAAGCTCGATCGGCTGGGACGCGATCTCAAGCACTGGTCAAGACCGTGCGCAGTCTCTCCGAGCGAGGCGTCGGGCTTTGCGTTCTCACAGGTCAAGGAGCCGATATCAACACAACCACATCAAGCGGCAAACTGATATTCGGGGCCCTCGCCGAGTTCGGGGGTGAGCTTATCCGCGAACGAACCATGGCTGGTCTCGCCGCCCTCCGCGCTCATGGCTGCAAAGGTGGGCGCCAATTTGAGTTGACTAAAAATCAGTTTCTCCTGGCTCAGGCTGCCACGGCCAATCGTGACACCAAAATTGCTGAACTATGCAACGAACTCGGCATTATCCGAGCCACACTCTATCGGTACGTCGGACCGGATGGCTAACTGTGAGATCATGCATGGCGAGTTCTGAAAGTCGATGCAATGGATCCAAATTTCAGCGACGTTGGACCGCAAATCCTGTGTCGCATTCTGTATGTATGGACGACTCCTGTTTGCAAGGTGTTTTTTGGTTTTGGCATGTGGTTATTTGCATGTATGTATCCGGCC
>CANNAV010000243.1 GCA_947502585.1 uncultured Pseudovibrio sp. | reverse complement strand
CTGGCTGGTTCTCCGTGCCCGAAAAGACACGAAATTCTAACAAACAAGGCGGGTCATTTTTAAATGCAAATTATCCCCCAGGTGGGTCAATTTTGCATGCTGATCAACAGTCTTAGGTTGAGTTTGTCGCGCAATGTACCAGGGAGATAGTCAGATTTGTACCAGCCCCTCTCCTGCAACAGCGGAAGCACTCCCTTTGCAAACTCGTCAAGATAGTCAGGCATCTGCGGCGGCATGATGTTGAAGCCATCTGCTGCACCAGTTGAAACCCATTCAATCATTTCGTCGGCCACTTCCTGATACGAGCCCACAATGCAGCGGTGACCGCGCGATGTAATAAGCTGTTCGTACAAACCGCGGATCGTCATCCCGTCCTGCGCTGCCAGCTTTTCAATCATCACCCGGCGGCTCTGGTTGCCGTTTGAAGGCGGCAAATCGGGTAGAGGGCCGTCTACATCATATTCTGACAGATCAAAGCCACCCAGCAGGTCTGAAAGCATTGATAGTGCTAGTTCCGGCGCGATCTTTTGTTGTAGCGATTGAAATTTGTCCTGCGCAGCAGCGCATGTGGCGGCACAGTAGGGGCTGAATCCGGGTAGGATCTTGAGATCGTCCGGATCCCGGCCCATAGCCGCAGCACGTCCTTTGACGTCTTTGTAAAATTCGCGCGCGTCGCTGATGTTGTTTGCAGCAGTAAAGACCAGCTCAGCTGAAGCTGCTGCAAAATCGCGCCCTTTCTCAGACGCCCCGGCTTGGACGATAATGGGCCGCCCTTGAGGCGAGCGCGAGACATTCAAAAGACCTCCGTCAATCTGAAAATGCTCGCCCTTAAAATGCACATAGTGGCGTTTCGCCGGGTCGTAAAACTTCCCTGAATCTTTATCGCGCGGGAAGGCATCGTCTTCCCAACTGTCCCAAAAACGACATACGACCTCGTAGAACTCTTTCGCTCGCTCATAGCGCACATCGTGTTCAGGGTGTGGCCTTTCGCCGAAGTTTTTAGCCGCCCCTCCTTTCGATGAAGTAACCATATTCCACCCGGCACGCCCATGCGAGATCAAATCGAGTGATGCATACTCCCGAGCGAGATTAAAGGGCTCTTTGTACGTTGTTGAGGATGTTGCAATCAGGCCGATATTCGTAGTGCGCATCGAAATTGCGGAAAGCAGTGTCAGAGGCTCAAAAAGCGCAACGCGGCTGCCATAACCTTCGGTGTCATCCTCAAAAACCGAAGGCGTGTCGCTTAGAAACACGAAATCAAATAAGGCATCCTCAGCGCGTCGTGCTAGATCGGTGTAGTAGCCAATGTCCTGTGCGCCATCCGCCCGGCTCTTTTCCATTCGCCATGCAGCAGCGTGGTGGCCCGTTCCATAGGACAGATAGGGACCTAGGATCATTTGGTTGTGTTTGGAATTGTGCACGCCTATCCTCCGGGTTATCGGTCGGCTTCCAGAGCCTGGAAATAGTCTGTTATTTCGAAAACCTCACTCACTGGCGCGATTCCGTCTTCGATTGCTGCGGTTCGATCCTCGTCCAAGATCAACGAGCAGGTGTCTTTCATAGCTTTGATGGATGATCGCAAAAGATGATTTGCGTAGATCACGATATCGAAACCGGCTTCCTCAAGTGAGGTACCTGTCACACTGTTATAAGTTGTTGGCACGCACACCAAAGGCACTTTCCGTCCTACCTCAGAAGTCACAGATGAAAACCTGCGCGCAAACTCCAATACCTCGTCCGCTGCCGGTGATTTTGAATGGATCATGATCCCGTCAGCGCCAGCAGATACGTAGGCTTCGGCACGCGCAATCGCGTTTTCCATCGTGGCCCCGGCGACCAACGCCTCAATCCGTGCGAACACCATCATCTTATCAGGGGCCAGTCCTGCTTTTACGCGCATCAGCTTCTTCGCAAAGGCATCCGGATCTTCAAGCAAATCCACAGTGGTGCCATTAAAGCTGTTGCGTTTCGGATGGCGCTTATCCTCAATGATCACGGCCGAAACGCCCATCGTATCCAACTTTTGACATAGGTAGACGAGCGACGCGATTTCTCCTCCGGTATCGACATCGACAACCACTGGCTCATCCACTGCGAACAGAACCTCCCGCACAAGGTCAACCCGCCGCTCCATGGTGTTCAGCTCGATGTCCGGAAGGCAGCGCACAGCCGACGACGTAAGGGAAGAGACCCAAATCCTATCAAACCGACGCCCCTTTGCCCCGACACTGGTCGTAGCGATCCTTGCGGAAAGTCCGCTATGCGCCTCGACTAATCGGATGATATCTCCATCGGCCAATCGGTTTTTCAAATGAACCCGTCGATCTTCAGGATGTGTTCTAAGTCTCATAGTGCCCCCTCTCTCTAATGTCGGATCTTTGCTTTTGACTTTGGGCAAGACTTGCAAGGAGTCCGCCACTTTTAACAACCTTTATCATGCGCTCTGGGGGCGGCGAAAAACCAAGGATTTTTTTATCGGTGGTCAACTGTCCCTTACGGAGGTCAATCTGCATCTCCTTGGCGCCCAAAAGCGGATCGGTGTCCATCTCAATTGCGGGTAGCCCAAGGTTCCAGCAATTGCGGAAGAAGATCCGCCCAAATCTGGGAGCGATGACCATAACCACTCCGGCACCGAGCAATGCTCCAACGGCCTGCTCACGTGAACTGCCTATGCCAAATGTGTCAGTTGCTAAGATGATGATGTCGACGAGTTGCGAGCTTATCTGTGGGTAGCGGATCGAGAAAACGTATTCAGCCAACTTCTCATGTTCAGTGAACATGTGCTTGTAGCGTGCTGGAAGAATGTCGTCGGTGGAAATTACCCCTGGAACCACCACCGCCTTCCCCTCTATTGACAACATTGGTCGAGCTCCTCAATTGTTGGCAATTGGGCGTGAAGCGCCGTTACCGCAGCAACGAGTGGCGACGCCAAAAAGATATCGGCGGCAGCGTTGCCCATTCGCCCCTGGAAATTCCTGTTCATTGTCGAAAGGACCCGTTCACCAGTCCCGGGGATACTCCCTTGCGCTCCAACGCAGGCACCGCAGCCCGGGGGCGCGACGATAGCTCCGGCGCGTAGAAACGTCTCAACAAGCCCATGTTCGAGCGCCTGTAGGTAAACCGCACGAGATCCCGGAGCCACCACCAAGTGGACATCCGGATGCACTTGCCGCTTAGAAAGAACTGTTGCGACTTGCTCTAGGTCCTCAAACCGAGAATTGGTGCAACTACCGACAAACACATGCCCCACTTCTAGCCCCGCAAGAGCTTCCAGTGGGACTACGTTAGATGGTGAATGTGGCTTGGCAACCATTGGGCTAAGGCCATTAATATCCAAGTTCAATACTCTTCCCCCTTTAACGGGAGAAAGCGGACGCATACCGTCAGATCGTCCATTTACGGGAGGCAGGAATGAACATTTTGCACCCAACTCCACGCCCAGACTTGCAAGCGATGCCGCTTCATCTGGACTAAGAGACGCCGACCATTCACCGATCCATTCCATAGATTTGTATAAAAATGACGCTTGCCCATGCGTAGCCAGACAGTGGAGGGCCACATCTCGCGCACGCGCATGCTTCGAAGGCATTCCGACCACATTGATCCAGACTGTTTCTGGCACCTTTAGCCAAGTGCGACCCGTCACCATAGCGGCAACAATATCTGACGCTCCCATGCCAAGTGCGAGGGATTGGACGGCACCGCCGACGCAAGTGTGGCTATCAGCACCAAGTACAATGCTTCCCGGGGTGAACCACCCTTGTTCCATAGCCAGAACGTGACTGATTCCTTCGCCCTGTCTGAATACCTGCGCACCGATCTTCCCTGCAAAGACCTTCGCCTCCGCGAGGCGATCAGCCATAGCGGTATTAGGTGGAAGGACAGAGTGATCAAAAAACAGTCCCACTCGCTCGGGATTGAACACCGTTTCAAAGCCGTGCTCCGCAAAGAGCTTTGCAATGGTCGGCGAGTTGCCGTCCTGAACATAGACTCTATCTACTTTTACATCGATCAACTCGCCTGGGGATACAGTAGGACGCCCGGCATGGCTTGCCATGATTTCTTCGACCAAAGGCATCGGAAGCATCATTCCCCCGGTACCATCAATGTCTCATAGATCTCCTGGACTGTTGATCAGCATGCAAAATTGACCCAGCTGGCGGGATAATTTGCATTTAAAAATGACCCGCCTTGTTTGTTAG
>CANNAV010000242.1 GCA_947502585.1 uncultured Pseudovibrio sp. | reverse complement strand
TACTTCAATAGGCAATCACAAGTAACACCAAAAGGAAACAAATAAACACGAGTCAATGATTGGGACGGTTGGTATTACACTAAACGGTTTGTCGTTCATTTTGTCTGCCGTTTTGCTGGGGTGTTTGAATAGATCGAAAAATGTGGCTGATGTATCTATGCAGTCCGAAGCTTCCGAAACGCAGAAGTTCTCGAAGATCATTTACAGAATTTGGCCTGACTGGATGTAAACCTTTCGTACCCTCCGGCGCGATCTCATGCTCGCCGCGTTCATTGTGGTGAGCACGCTTGACCTTGTCGCTGCAGCAATGCTTAACCTCTTGCTGGTGCCCATCGCGTACGGGGTGTTCGGACCTAATCCCGTTTGGCTCGGCATGCTAGACGGTTTTTTTGCAATCGGAGCTGTATTTGCTGGCCTGCTTTAAGGGCGGGTGGCCAAAGTCTCGAACCCGGTGCACTCTCTGTTTCTTTGCCTGGCCAGTCAGTCAGCATTATTTTTCCTCCTTTCTACAGAACCACCGGGCTTTGTGTTCCTGATTGCAATGTTTGGCTTGGGTATGCTGAACTCATTGTCTTGGAGCCACGCTGCAACGGTGCTTCAGAACCGTATGGATAAGTCCATTCGCGGCAGGATCACCGTGCTTCGGTATATTGCAGGTGCCATTGTCGGCACTATCGCCATGAGCTTTCTCTCTCAGGCCGAAAGCAACGGGCTAAGCAACGCGCTTGGCGTGGCTGGGCTGATAACCTTGATGGGATGTATCGTTCCAGCAATCGGTTGGATGCTGCACACTGTAGAGCAAACCAAAGTTTCTGATCCTCAGTAAAAGAGAACATAACATGACTGATGCGTTACTATTGCTGGGGTGGAAGCCGGTATCGATCCAAGCCGTGCTAGATCTAGGACTAGACAAAGAGATTCTGGTTCTGGAAGAGCCGACACTATGCTCCCCCACGAGAATCGAAGGTGCACGTTTCATTCCAGCACGATACCAGCAGTCTGACGAGGCAATAGGAGTTGCCATTGATTTGGCTGAGGAATATCGCATTGTGGCGGTTGTTCCGCTAAGAGAATATACGACACCTGCAGCGCAGGACGTGGCTGAAGCGCTTGGCTTGCCGCGTATTGGCCATCTTGCGTCGCGATGCTTTCGAGACAAGTTTGTCCTACGCTCGACTGTGGCCCAAGCTGAACCTGCACATTTTTCCCAACCCGCGTTCGCTCAGGTGTCGAGCAGTACTGATGCGCTCGCCTTTTTCGATCAGCATGGCGAAAGCATCATAAAACCATCGAACCGGCAATCGACCGTCGGCGTGTTTCGTATTCGCCGACGTAGCGAAGTAGCTCGGCGCTTCGCCGAAAGCGTCAATATAGACGAGCCGGACAGGGTCGCGAGTGATCGAGTACTTTCCTGGCACCATCAAATCGAAGAATTTATCAATGGCCAGGAGTATTCGACTGAACTGTTTTTTCGCGATGGTGAACTGGTCTTCTCCAATGCTACCAAAAAGCGTACACACGATGGCGTCACTCCTTACGAAATTGGCCATACTCTACCGCTTGCTCTGATCGCCTCTGAGTTGAGCAAGCGGCTAGTCGTTGCAGCTCAAGAACTGGCACAAATATGTGAAGTCGGAAGCGGCACCATTCATGCTGAATGGATGGTAAGAGACGGAGAGATATTCCTTGTCGAATGTGCTGGACGCCCACCGGGGTGTTTTATTACGGACCTTATATCGCATTCCTACGGGTTCAAGTATTTCGCCCTTCTGATTTCAGTCCTCGCGCGCTTGGAAGTGCCCATCCCAGCACCGGATCTGACAAAATCCCCGGAGCTGGTGAGTGCGATGCGCTGGTTCAACCCGGATCCTGGAATAGTAACGGTCATCTGTAATCAGCCAAGGAACTCAATCAAAGAAGGTGTGCAATTGCTGGACTATTCACTCAACGCAAAGGTTGGAGATCTATTCGCTCTGACGAATAATCATACACGTGTTGGCTATGCCATCGCGGACGGTCCTATAGGAACTGAGGTTGAGGAGATGCTCGACCAGATATCGTTTGAGGCAATAACGACTAATAGCAAGGAAGCGTGAAAGATGATAGAATATCAAGCAGAACACCCAACTGGCGATGTAGCTTTTAGCGGTTTGGAACAAGATTATGAATCTGCCCGTCCGGGTTATCCTAAGGCATCCTTGGACTATATTTTCAACCTGTGCCCGACACCGACACCTCCTCTCGTGGTTGACGTCGGGTGTGGAACGGGCAAGCTGACCAGACAACTTGCCGATGGGTACGTTGAGGCGCGGATAACAGGATGCGATGCCAATGACGATATGATCGCACAAGCGCGTGCGTCAACCGAAGGTAACCAGATCAACTACACGGTAAGCTCAGCAGAATCTCTACCCTTTTCCGAAAATGAGGTCGGACTCATGACTGTTGCGCAAGCAGTGCAATGGTTCGACCGACCCATATTCTTCCGTGAAGCGAAAAAAGTATTGGCTTCGAAAGGTATACTTGTACTGATAGAGAACAACCGAGATTGGCGAAGCAGCGATTTCTTGGATGCCTATGAGAACTTACTTGAGGAGAACGCTCCAGGCTACTCCCGCTTCTACCGAGATCATGACTATGCATCCGAACTAACCGAGGCCGATTACACGGACATGGGAATCTCTCGCGTCAAGTGGATGCGTGAAATGAGTCTCGGCAAGTTCATTCAGATGGCAAAGTCATCGACACGCCTACAGTCTGCGTTGCGTGCGAAAGGACAGAGTGTCATAAGCGATCTCGAACAGCTACTGAGTAAACACGCAACGGCGAACAGTTTCATCGAAGTGCCGTATACGACTCATATTTGGACTGCAGTCGCCTGAGGAAGTATTGCCGTAGAACGGCATGATGGGAGGAGCGGGCTTACACCAGCTCGCCTGATTTGATGCGTAAGGCCCGATTCAAATGACCGACAAGACAAATGACATTCGACAGGAATTTTTGGATGGGGTTATGACCGCTTTGCCCGCAACACAGGCACCAAATAGCCGGGCTGAGATATTTGGCTGGACCCCTCAAGCCATGAAAAACCTAATGAATGCAGAACGCATCATAATTACCTTACCCCATGCGAGCCCAAATGTTTTTTTCCTCGAGTGTTGCCCCACTGGTATGCAAGTCGGCTGTGCCGGAAAGGTGGCACAATACACCTGCGGATTGTGTTAGACCACATCAACTTTTCTGACCTAGGATGGCGACCGTACAGCTGGTGGTATTTGGATGAGAAGGGCGGTCTAGCGGACCTAAGGCTATTCACCCGTAACAAAAAGAAAAAGCACATAACAGTTTGCAGTCGTCCACCTCTGTGCACACACGATCCGCAGTGGCCTCGCGGTTACGAAAACTGGCTTCCTGAAGACGCCCAAAATCTGGCTGAAAGCTACACCGGTATTATGGCGCGAGACGAAGCTTTCGCAGGAATGCGCACAACAGAACGATTGGTTTATATCCTGCTTTCCGATGTAATCACCATCCTGCGCCGCATTTCTGAACGGTCTGCTAAATGCAAGCGGCGGCACTGGCTGAAAGCCTTGCTTTCTCAAGCACAAGGCAGAATCATCGGCGAAAGTGGTAAACTCGAACCATGCAATAACCTGTCAAGAGCACCTATTGTTGACAACGCATCCGCTATTGCTGCGCTTGGTGTTCTTGGAGATGTCGAAATTTTGGGTGGGAGTAAGATGATCGGATACTGGAACGATGTGCTGACAAGGGCTGCGGCTGCTTCAAGTTCGAGCGGATCAGCCATTTTGCCGCCTCGGTCTGTGGATGTTTCTGGACTAAGCCCCTGTGTCAAACCACCTCTGCCTTCATCACGGCTACAGCAGCAACTGAACCAAGTCGGTATTGGATACTCCCAGGCTATGGCCGTTGCCGAGCACGGTGCCTATGCTTGTTACGAAAGCATCAGTCGATAAAAATCGTGTTTTCCTGTCCCGAAATCCGATAGATACCGGAAACCAAAATCCGAAAAGTATCGTATATTATTTTCAAGTTCACGGCGCAGAACAATCCTAATTTCTGTGACACCTTTTTGCTTAGCATCCTTAATTATCCACTTAATACCAACCGTCCCAATCATTGACTCGTGTTTATTTGTTTCCTTGTGGTGTTACTTGTGATTGCCTATTGAAGTATTGAACAATCAT
>CANNAV010000241.1 GCA_947502585.1 uncultured Pseudovibrio sp. | reverse complement strand
CCAGCGGATGATCCTGGACTTACAAGGCTACAAAAAATTCGCTTGACTACCATTCCTACAGAACGGACGGAGAGCCCAGTGGTTTTGTGGAAGGGCTCAACAACAAGATCAAGGTCCTCAACCGCAGATGCTATTGCCTCTTCAACACCAGGACCATCTTCCAGCGGATGTTTCTGGACTTACAAAGCTACGAAAAATTCGCTTGAGTACCATTCCTACAGAACGGACGGAGAGCCCCATTTTTTCCGAGCCAGTCCAAGTTTGACAGACCCTCATGGATCATGAGGCGGCTAGATCACTTAAGTTTTTCTTAAAGTGTATTTAGAATGCATCGTTTGATTTAAATGATTTAGCTGACGAAACTGACCTCATAAATTTAACGGGGAGGTATTCAGCATTGTCAGACGCAGCTGTAGAAAATATTTTCGACAATAACTTTGAATTTATAACCCTTTCAGATCTTAAGCCCCACGAAGAGCATGACCAGAACCATGCTGTTAATCTAGCCTCTTCTATCTCGAAGACTGGGCGGTGGACCACGCCAATCATTGTTGAAGAGCAGACAGGTACGATTTTAGATGGGCACCATCGTTTTGAAGCAGAAAAACTCATCCAGCTAAAACGTATACCAGCCTACTTAGTCAACTATGGAGACCCAAGTATATTAGTTACAGCATGGCGCGAAAACGAAATCGTTACGCGTCAAAACGTACTGAATGCTGCTCGTTTAGGGCGGCTAATGCCCCAAAAAACAAGCAAACATAGCTTTTGTAAAACGCTACCTACGTGCAGCGTGCCTATTTCTGAACTCAAGAAAGAGGCACGGTCGTGACCTCATCTCGAACGCTTCCGCTCCTCTTGGTTTCTAATGCAGTTGCCTCCCTTGGTGCAGGGGTGGCAATGATCGCAATACCCTGGTTCATGGTGAACCAACCAGGCGGAGCGGTTTTGTTTGGACAATTGGCGACTGCTGTAAACATTCTATTGTTCGCGATCACGCCATTTATTGGGCCTTTTATCGACACTAAATCGCGCACGAAACTGATGCTCGTTTTAAGGATTTGCTTTGTCCTCATATTATTCTTGGTGCTCTGTTTGCTTGGTTTTGAAAGCACATCTGAAACTGATCTGTCATTGATTTTGTATTATGTATCGGGGGCCGCTTTTTATGCACTTAACATCCCACTTAGGTCGGCTTACGTGCGTGAGCTGTTTAAACCTCATCAGTTCGTCAGGATTAACGGGATATTGGAAATAGAAAATCAAGTGGCAGCTGTCATCACAGGCGTAACAGCGATATTTGTAGTCGAGCGTTATGGCTTGGAAACACTGACTATAGGGAACATTATTTGCTTTGTGGTTGCCATTGGGTGCATCCTTGCGATCCCAAAGTCGGAAAACCCTATTCGTAACACAAATACACACGTATTAGCGGGGCTTCGTGAAGGTTTTGAAATCACTTTCGGTAGACCTCAAATTGCAGTTGTTTTGGTTGCTTCAACAATACCTTATGTAGTTGTCATATTTTATACTATACTGCATCCGATTGCACTGAAAGAGCTACCCGAAGCTTCTGGATCAACCTATGCTCTCGTAGAGCTATTGTTTGGACTGGGGGCAATTATCGGCGGCCTTTTGATCAGTTGGCTGACAAAACAAAACTCGCAGCTGCAATTGCTTCTAAACCTCATGGCCGCATGTTTTGCTATAGTCGCGATTTCGCAGGCATTCTTTCAAACCTACTGGGGATATGTGGTTCTGGCAGTTTGGTTTGGCCTTTTTAACGCAACCACTCGCATCCTTCGGCAGTCGATCTTAATGATCTACTTCAACAATGATGAAGTTGGGCGCGTAGGTGCATTTCTACAAAGCTGGATCATGCTGCTGCGCGCTTCCGGGATCGCCATTCTTACAGTGCTTATCAGTGGGCAAGGCGTCAATTTTGCTATTTGGTTTGCTGCATTTGTTGCATGTCTTGGAACACTACTTCTCTTTACCTCGAAATACTTTCCAAACTTTTCTCACATTCACAAGCAGAGGGACAGAATACAATGATTTATGAAAATGGAATTCTCGATTGCATTGGTAATACACCTGTTGTTTCACTAAATGGACTTCTGCCCGATACGGTTGGACAACTTTATGTAAAAATTGAAGGTTTTAATCCATGCGGTTCTGTGAAAGATCGCCCAGCCTTCAACATGATCCTTGAGGCTGAGAAAACGGGTAAATTAAGACCTGGAGGAACTATTGTTGAATCAACCTCAGGTAATCTCGGTACTGCTTTAGCGATGGTCGCTGCCGCCCGTGGCTATCGGTGTATAGTCGTTGTCGACCCAAGAACAAGTAAGCAAAACATTGCTATGATGAAGGCATTGGGTGCTGAGATTGAAATGGTTACTGAAAAGAATCCGAAGGATGGAACTTATCAGGAAGCTCGAATTTGCCGCGCCCGAAAACTAGCAGAAACAATGCCCGATACTTTTATGCCATGGCAATATGGCAACCCAGACAATCCTGAAGCTCACACGAAAACTACAGCAATTGAGATTTTAAAAGATTTTTCACAAGACCTACACGCCGTTGTAGCCTCAGTTTCAACTGGAGGTCAAATTAGCGGGATTTCGAAAGGAATAAAAAACGTAAGTCCAGCCGTGAAGGCCATTGGTGTCGATGTTAAGGGCTCAGTGGTCTTTGGCGGGGTTAAGTCACCAACCTCTGTTACCGGCATGGGGTTAGGCTGGGTGCCGGATAATTTAAATGAGAGGGTCATTGATGAAGTATTCCTCGTCGAAACCCAGCATTGCTTTTCTACTGTTCGATATCTTGCAAAGCAAACAGGGGTTCTATTAGGCGGTTCCTCAGGTGCCGCCTTAGCTATTGCTATCCGTGAGGCAATGCTTGCTGGGCCAGACAAGAAGATTTTGGCGATCTGTGCAGACCGTGGAGAAAAATATCTCGAAGAATTTTATAATGATGACTGGATGGAAAAGCGCGGATTGCCGGTACACGAAAATTTTGATGAAATTCTTGCAAGCATAATGAAGCTTCAACCCTTCCGCTTTCCGGCGCATGAGGCTTGCCAAGTAGCTTAGCTCATCACCATATTGTAATAAATGGCAGCCTGTGTAACTCTCACTGAAGGATTGTTTGTATTGGATTACGAATTAACGATGAATCGGCTGCCACCTCTTAATACATTGCGGACTTTTGAAGCCGTCGCCCGATTGTCAAGTTTCAAGCTTGCTGCTGAAGAGCTTTTTGTAACGCAAGGTGCAATAAGCCAGCAGATTAAGAACCTTGAAGTTCAGTTGGGTGTTTGCCTCTTCATTCGAAATGTCAAAGGATTAGAACTTACATATAGCGCCCTAAAATTACTCCCGGAGGTTTCACAGGCATTCAAGATCTTAAACAATGCGGTTTCTGAGATTGAGGGCAGCCAGCAAACCATATCGGTTTGCACATCGACCAGTTTCGCGATGTTGTGGTTGATGATGCGCTCTACTGGGTTTGAGAAAGTCAATCCAGATATATCGATCTATCTCAATGCGGCGGGTAAATTCGCCGTGGCAGACTTAATAAGTCAATACGACTTGGAAGTGCATTATCGACCTGATAGGGAATCTGTTGAAACAGACTCTATCCTCATAAGCGAATGGTTACTGCCAGTTTGCTCACCTGAGTTTAAGAGCTCTCAGAAGCCAAGTTTTGAGATGTGTACAGAGTATCGTTTGCTCCTTAATTCTCCCGAGGCAAACGATTGGAAGGCTTGGTTTAAGGCACACGGTATCAACCTGCAGCATTCAAAAAGAGCATTAAAAAAAGCAGTAGTACTCCCCACAGACGCCTCTGCTATCGAGATGGCGATCGGAGGTTATGGTATCGCGTTGGCTAATCTCCACTATGTGGCGGACAAGTTGAGATCTAATCTTCTTGTGCCTGCGTTCGACATAGAAGCCTACGAACTTGGCGTCCATTATTTCAAAAATGATCAGCACTTTCTGAAAACTGCAGTCTCTCTTTATTTGGATTGGCTGCGCGATCAAGCGCGCCTCTCTCACCAAAGTATCGAGCCATGGCTAAAAGCCACACCAACATAGGCTTTTTCATTGTGTGTTTACTGTTACTCTGTTGCCCGTCGATTGAGTTATTGTCAATTCTGGTGTATGAGCTTTTGCTTAAGCAGCTTTTTGATCGGGTTCTGGCTGTTCAATTCCATCCTTGA
>CANNAV010000240.1 GCA_947502585.1 uncultured Pseudovibrio sp. | reverse complement strand
CAGCTATATCATTCCTGACAAACGAAAACAGCCCGCACTTTCATTGAATCACCCTGACAAGCGGACAACTTACTTGACAAACACCGAATCCGCGCTGCATAATAAATCCACATCAGGGACGATTACTCCATCAAAGCCGTTTGAAGGCTGCCACATCAAATTCCAATACCCAGCAAGACGTTAGTTTGTTTCTCTTCCAGGGCAGAAGGGAGGTGGACCGGTAAGTCACTTCCTGAAGTTTCATATAGCCCGGCATCTTATCGCGTGCATAACCATCCTTCCTCAAAACGCTCGCCCAATCTTTGGCAAGTGTACTTGGCTCTTCGACAACTATGCGCCCATTGTTTGTTTCCCCGGTAGGCCTGGTGACCATCTGATTGTGAACTGCCGGATTTAGGAGGGCTCGCAAACAACGATCAAGACCACGGAACCTATTTAAATCTGGTGGTGCTACACTATCTCCGGTATTGTAAGGGGCGGCATTGTCAGCTCCAGCCGGACTATTGAGAACTGCGGTTCCTTCCTCAGTTGTTCCCTCATCAGCTTTTAGTTTTACAACAATGTTGCATTCCCCCTTAGCACCACTCTGCCTGGAGGTGACAGCAACATCAAACCTGGTCGCCCAGGTCTGCTGCGCAATCCATTTGCTGATTCCATCAATACTTGTTTCCTCCCTAACCTTTACCTGGATTATCCCCATGATCTGGCTACAAAGGTTATTCATTGCATCCCGGGCGCCTTCAGAATGTTTTAAGAGGCCTTCCCTTTCCGCACTTAGGAAGCTCTCAAGGCTCTCCTTTTTAGCAACTATATCTTTAGCGTCGTCAGCCTTCGCATTTGCTAAATCGTTCATGTTTTCGGCGATATTGCTAAGCCCGCCAGCTATCGCTACAGGCAAACTGTTGAGCAGATTAACCTCTGAAATTGTGTCCAGATTGCTCACCTGCTCCACAACCCATGTGGTTTTCAGGGTCTTTTTATCGGAGAAAATACCCTTTTCAACGTCGTAATACCGGACCTGTTTAAGGACCATAAAATCAGGAAGCTCAGCATCGGCATCCTGTCCATTTTCCTTGCCTTGTGCAAGGGATTCCCCCCATGCTATTGCTAGGGCATCTGGCTTTACAACGACAGGTAGCTGATCCTGGCTTTGCTCTCCGGTTGGTGTAATGGTGAGGGCCTTTATCATTTCAGTTGAGCACAGTCCGTTGAAGACCAATTCCGGTGTGTTACTTAGTTCTCCCCTTGTAAGGTCAGGTTGTTCATGAGTGGTATCCGTTTGAACTGTTGCCTGACGCGGCCTGGTGGTGATTTTAAAATCACCTTTTGTGGTGTCAATGCTCACCTCAACCAGCTTGGCCCATGGTTGCATGGCTACCCATTTTAGCGTTTTGGGGGCACTTTTTGACAGGGCCAGATGTTTTCTAATCATCTCCCGGGCAAGGATTACCAGTCTGGAGACTGCGTTCCGGGCACGGTCACTTTGGGAGGAAAGCTCCTGGGCAGTGGAATCGACCGTGGAACCAAAGGTAGCCACAGCCCCTATTTTGTCTGAAGAATTTTTCGC
This sequence comes from uncultured Pseudovibrio sp., assembly GCA_947502585.1. Classification (GTDB taxonomy): domain Bacteria; phylum Pseudomonadota; class Alphaproteobacteria; order Rhizobiales; family Stappiaceae; genus Pseudovibrio. The sequence goes on along the minus strand of CANNAV010000240.1, from coordinate 2,702 downwards.
TAATGCCATTCGCTCGGCGACAGCAGCACGGTATTCATTGAGTTTTTTCTGAATCTCATCCAGTTTTTGTTTATCCTCGCTCACGAGCTTGTCTTTGTTTATTTTATCAATGGCCTCGCTCATTAAAATCCCGAACTCCTGCTGCCGCGACAAGTCTTCAACATCAGTTTTAAGCGCTGTATCAAGTGTTTGGAGATTCTGGCTCAGGAATACCAGTAGTTCCTTATGTGTTTCCTCCATAGTGTGCGGGTCCGCTGCCGCGGCTTTGTTCAAAAACTCTGTAAAACGTGGGTCAGCCGATTGCGTTTCGAAAACCTCCCTGGCGATACCCTGCAATCCGCCCTTCAGATTCCTGTTCATCTCTCCTGCGTTATCGTCGGACGTGCCAGGCATTGCCTCAGTCTCCGCAATGATACTCGCGTATTCCTCTAATCTGTTCCTGAGTTCTGCCGACGCATTTATACCGGCTTCCTCAAATACCACACCAACTAATCTCGCATCAAAAATCCCATGTTGCTCTGTGGCAGCGGGTTCTTCGTTTGTCACGGGTTTGTCAGCTGCGTAACTACTATGCTCCTCAAAATAGTCCAGTGTCGCATCAAAAGCACTTTCCCTAGCCCGCTGCATAGACTGGCCTGTCTCAGTGCCAGCGTAGAGGTCGATGAACTCATTGAGGTCAGAGACATAACTCAACGCATCAAACGGTGTTCCGTCCGGGTTTGTTTTAGCCAGACCCAGCCCCAGCCCCAATTTGCCATCCAGCTTTTGTCCGACCCAGAGCACCTCATGGATCGAATGGCCACCGTCATAGTTCATAAACATGGTGTTGGCGAGCATGTAGTCCCGGGGGTCTGGCACCTGCTTTGGGTCGGCGGAGGTCTCTCTCAGATAATGCAGAAAATACAGGTTTAGGGAGGTCGACCCCGAAACACCAGAAACAAACGGAATTCCGCGAACCAGAGCTTCAGCCTGGGACTGGCTTGGACGCCGCAGTTTCGGAAGATTGACTTCTGCCGGATGAGAACTTGGGATCTTTCTCGTGTTCTCTTCAAACGTAACGCTGGCGGGCTGATAGCCAAGCGTAATGCCAGCATGCGCATTTTTGGGTATGTCAGTTCGTCCAAATGGGGGCTCTCTGTCGATTGAGCGCTTGGGGTCTTCCGGGACATTTGTCCTGTTGGCTTCCTTCAAGATCCCCAAATACTCCTGGTTGGATTCCTCAATGTAAGCGGCAAAATCCTTTACTTGTTTACCATTCATAACAAGTGGCACACGGTCTTCAGGGAATTCCACTGTTAGAGCATATTCCAGACACCCGGTTGCTTTCACAATCATCAATGGTACGGCGATGGCGTCATATCCGTTGCGGGTTGGGGCCGTCATAAATTTATCCAGATTGCTTAGCGCCTCTTCGCGCGGCCCTTTAACGAATTCCAAAAGTTCCGGGCACTCCGGCATCCAGAACCGCTCATCCTCCGACAATGAATTCAGGATCAATATGGCTGCGCGTTCCTGCACACGTGATGTCTGAATAGAAATCACTTTGCAGATACCATCTTTCATTGACTGTACAGAATCCAGCACGGGTTGTGGCGTGTCGTGCACCAGATCAGCAATAAAACTGCTCTCAAGAACGCGGGAATACATCGCGTCGTGCAACCGCGTCAGTGGTGGGTAGTTACTCTTGCCCAACTGGCCCAAAAGCGTTCTTGTTTGATCCGCTAGGTCTCCCAGATCGCCACCCTGCAAGCGCTCGATAACCGACCTCAGGAACACACGAATTTCCGGCATTAAGAGTTTGTGGCTCAGGATCTGGTCCTTCACCTGTCCTCCAATTTCGCCCAGAAGCGCCGCTTTTGTGGGATCCAGATCCGGATTTCGTGTTTCATTTCTGATGAGCGTGAGCAGGTGAGTGGTGACTTCACTGGGCACGCGAACAACATCACCTGCCCCGGCCGCATTTTGCGATCTTACGCTTTCAGGATAGACAAGGGTTGCATGCACGGCCTTAATCGCTACCGGGACAGCCTTTTTCAAAACATCGTTATTTAAACTGCCAAGGTCGCTCAGCATCTGTGTGATCCTGGCGATGACGCTTGCGTCTGCATCCTTCGACAACTCTATAATCCGGGCTGTGAGACGTTCTGCTACAATTTGCGGGTCGTCTACAAGACATGCACCTTCAAAAAGGATGTCCAGCAACTGTGTTTCGCTGCTGGTATCGGGTTCTTCCATAGGATTTGAAGGAGCCGAATACGGCAGTCCTAATTCCTGATGAAATGACCGCGCCCAGGTGTCTTCTTCGCGCGTCAGGTCACCTTCAGATTGATTCGACTCTGTTTTGGGCATGGGAAGTTTCACCTATTCTTTTCAGCAAGGCGATGAGTTTAGATCTCTGGAATTGAACTTTCCGGTTGGTACCAGCCTTGTTATGTAAAACAATTGCTTTACAGGGCGGAAATTGCCGGAAGTTTGATTTTCCATAGGTCTGGATCAAACTTCCGTATTCAGTCGGATCAGCCGCAGGCTGGCCTCAAACAGGCCGTGGGTCAACAAAAAGATGTCGTTAGCGTTAACAACAGGATCTGACGTAAATTTTTCCCGGTGGGCAGAATACACCTATGGCCTCGGTGTTTGTCAAGTAAGTTGTCCGCTTGTTTCATGCACTCTCTCTGATTTCAGTGATGCCGGTTTCGCGTTCC
>CANNAV010000239.1 GCA_947502585.1 uncultured Pseudovibrio sp. | reverse complement strand
GTTTAAGCCCTGTTCTGCACCTCAAAGAAGTGTCTAAAAGAGCTATCAAGAACGTATTTTAGGATAGCTCTGAATGATCGGCAAAATGCACATTTTTGACGCAGGCGAATTGCATACCTTTAAAGTTTGACAGAAGGCCCAGTCAGGAACAATATTTTCAGACGTCCTGAACGCGACTTCAGATGGTCAGATGACCCTTCGTTACACTCTATCGATTGAGCAGGCTGTAGAATTATTGCATCAAACCGATGCTGTTCTGCACTTTGCTATATTAGCCGGGTTTCTTGTTAGCGCTAGTGGCCCGGTGCCCGGAGGTTTCTCCGGGCCTTCCGCTCCATATTATGTCTGGTGGCAGGAAGCCTGCGCCGGATGTGTTCCGGCTTGTCAGAACTGCTCTGTCAGAACAGCCAGTTCAGGCGGACACTCCGGCCAGCTTTCATCCAGCGTAAAGTCAGTTTCCGGATCATCAGCCAGCGCAACCACTCTGGCCCGCATCGCGCCCACCCAGTCCAGCGCAGCTTTGATGCCGACCAGAACCGCCGCCTCATCTTTTGTACGATCCGCTTCAGCCTTGCCAGAAATGGCTGCGGCAGCGGTTGCCATGTTCATCTGGGTCTCTGCACTGGCGCGGGAATAAATGCGCTTGCGGCATTCTGCTTTAACCTGAAGCAGGAGAGCGTCGTAGACAGCTCTATCAATGATTGTCTGCGGAACGCTTGCTGCAAGCGCATCCGTTGCATTGATGTTTAGGTATTTTTTTCCGCCATACTCGAAGGTATAAGTGGGCATTGAAGCGCTCCTACAAGGTCTCAAGGTTCGTAAGAAGTTGCTGATTATCGGACACATTTGTTGTACTTGCGCCCTCAATATAGTGACCGGACATGTTATTGTTTGTGTCGATAATGGTGTTCGCCATAAACACGAGCGCATTAGAAAGAGCGGTGGCTAAATAGCCAAATCCATCTGCTGGCGGAAAAGTCAGCGCGGAGTTGGAAATCCCAAAATGAGAAAGAGTTTTCTCATAGCCGGAGATATTGCCCAGAACGGAGGAATAACGGCCAAATGCGGGGAACGGGCCTGTGTATGTAGGAAACTCAAAGTCACAGCGACGGAACATGAGCCCGGATGAGAGCCCTCCCGTATTCCAACCGGATAAGTATGCGTAGATATTACCATCCGTAGCGCCGTGCTCGTAAACGGTGGGTTTGATCAGCGCTTTACCAGCAGCGGCCCGGTGGCCATGGACCATTATGCCTTTGCGAGCCACGGATTCGCGGCGCGGGGGTAGAGTTATATCACCCAGTAGATAGACCGTCGCACTTCCGTTTACTGGTGTAAGCTCAACAGCTTTGTTAAGTGTGAGCAGCGGCTCCGCAGCATCTCCTTTGGCTGCATCGCTCCCGGCCCCCGGATCAACATAAAAGACTTTATGCATATCAGGCACGGCAGCAACAGCTGCTTGCACAGCCTGTTCGATCCCGGCCTCTTTTGCTTTGAAGGTATCAATCAGTTCATCGGCTTTGCCGACAAGATTTGCAATATCGCCTGTCAAACTCATTGCAGGGTCTCCTGTGTTTCAAAGATATTCTGGGCATTGGAAAGCGCCAGTGCCCCGGTGTTTGTGGTGAGGGAAAATAGCTCATCAATCTGCTGTTGCTGAAGCTCAATGACCTGTTGTAGCTGGCTGGCGTTTGCTCTGAGTGCTTGTATTACCGATTGCTGCTTTTCCAGCTCGCTCACACGTTCACTCAGTTGCAGATTGCGCAATTGTTCGCCAATCAGCGCCGCACCAAGGCTGGCAAACTCCTCGCCATAAAACAGCTGCAAATCCACATCACCTGACACTTCAATGATGCCTTGAGGGAGCGCAGCAAGCGCCAGCACAAAGGAAAATGCAATCGGCACGCCAGGTGTATACTGTGCCAGAGGCGTGTCAGGATCAGACCAGACGGCCAGCAACGTACCGTCCTCCAGCATCACCCCAAGCTCAGCCAGAGTGAAGCCAACATCCCCGTCAATCAGGGCCGTGATTTCCATCTGGAAATCATCCAGATAACGAGATCCGACAATCTCGATACGGGCCTTTTCTGATTTGAGCCTGCTCTCGTTCCCCTTCGGCGTGTAGCGCGAGGTGCCAAGGGCCAGATGCGTGATCCGGGCATGGAGCCCGGCATCTGAGGCGTTAAAGATGGCCCGCATACCAGCGCGTGTCAGGGTTGGATTGATTGCTTTTAAGCTCATGGCAAAAGCTCTCCATGAAGTGAGAGGAAGGAATGGCCCCGAGCAGTTGCAGCACAGCCAAGAGCTGTTCCCATCTGCGGCAGAACCGGCTCAACCGTTTGCGCCAGATAAGCAACACCACGCGCCATTGTGCCCATGCTCAGAGTTGTGCCACTTCCAGGAAGAACCGTTGCGCCCATGGGCTGCGCGAACGCGTTGGAACGGCCTGCCATTCCTAGATTGAGCGTGCTTTCAAACTCAGCGCCAAGTTCAAAACGGGTCTCCTGAGACCAGCGTTTGGTGGCGTCCACCATGGTTTTGGCTGCATTTTGCACTTTGGAATTGAGCAGCACGGCTTCATCTTCAAAAAGATGTTCATTGGCGTAAACGGTCAGCCTATGAGTATCGTGTGGGCCTTCCGGCTCTTGTTGCCACCAATGCTCGAAATGCGGGCGAATGCCGATGAGAGATAGGCCGAGCGCCACTCCATCGTCAGTACCTTTTTCCTCATGAAGCCCCCAGACCTGATCAATCAGGCGGCGCACGGCTTCTTCTGGCAGACCGTCTTCAGAAATGAACTCTTCAAGTGACCGGTCATGGATGGCAAGTGGTAGGGCTTCCGTCGAGATTTCACTGGAATCTCGCTGCATCAGAACGGAGAAGTCAAACTCCGCTGCCATCACCTCAAATGCATCCAGAACGGCACGCGAACGTTGCTCGTTAATGCCGGATGAGATGAGCGTGTAAGGAAAACGGCGATCAGTCATTGTCATCCTCTGGCTCAAGAACGACATCACCAATCGCAGCAAACTGGGTTTCGCTAAGCTGGCGGGAGGCAAGGCCGGAAAAGTCCAGCTCCACATCCACCGCACCTTCCACGTTTAGAACTGCAGGCGTAAGAGCGGACAGCGCCAGATAGTCGCCCAGGCGCTGAGACCAGATGGCTCCAGCCGAGCGGATGGCCATTTCGGCACCTGTGCGTGCGCCCTCGAAATCACCGGTGACCTTGAGTTTGCCCGTTATTGTAAGCACTAGCTGCTCACCCGGATGAACGTTTAAATCATCGCCCTGGGGTCGTTTGGTTTCCGGCTCCATGAACTCAAGCAGATCAGCGCAGAATTCTGCGCTTGGTGCCCCGGATTGGAGCAAGACATAAAGTGCAATTCGCCCCGGCTCTGGCCGCACAACAGTCACATCAACAATGTCAGGTGAAAAGGTACGGGCCTGCTGGCGATAGCTTTCTTTGGGGCCAGCCTTGGAAATCCGGTCGAAGGCTTGCGCGGACCGTTCAAGCAGGGAGGCGTCCCCTTCGGCTGCCGTGCCGCCTTCGCTGGCAGTTAGGTTGACCACGTTCACATCCGGGTACCCTTCCGGCGTTTCTGCAATCTGTCCCGGTAGCAGCCCGTTGGCTTCCGGCCCCGCAATAGTGGCAGTTGCTGAGGCACTTAAGGAAAGTTCGCCCGCTTTGAGGATCTGTTCTTCATCCAGTGCAAACAAAAATGCCCCTGTGCCAACGGTAAGGCCACGCGGCAAAACCAGATCGTTAGAGCGCGGTGCATCAAGGGTGAACGCCAGCTCCACTTTTGCGGCCTTGGCATTAAGACGAAAGGTGCCGTTGTTGGCGGCGGCCACGTCCAGTGAGTGGCCTTTTGCAAACAGCAGCCAGCGCTTGTCAGCAGCATCCTGTCCCTCTTTACCAAGTAGCGATAAGCCGTAGGACAACAGGTTGATGAGCAACATCTCATAGTGGGCGGGGTAGAGCTTGCGCTGAGGCCCATCGGGGTGTGTTTCCCACCAGGCCACCAGCTTTTCCTTCCAGGCTTTGGCGGAGGTGGTGAAGTGTTGCGGCGGGCCGCGCCGGATCAGCTCATCGGTGGTGAGGGCTTTAATGAGGTTTACCATCACTCAGCCCCCATCAGATCAACATCTGTGCGTTGGATATCGCCAAGCACGTCAGAGCGCGGACGCCAGAAAATGGATGCGGTGAAACAGGCTGGGCCGAGTTGCTCAACGAGCTATAATCGAATCTGGTGTATGGGGCTTTTGAAATGGCAGCGCATCTGGTTGAATGTTTGATGAGCAAATCAA
>CANNAV010000238.1 GCA_947502585.1 uncultured Pseudovibrio sp. | reverse complement strand
AGAGAGAACAACGGACCTGCATCAGCAGCAGTTTCCGTCCTATGAGATTTCAGCTCATCCGGCCCCATCCAGTCCTTGGCAATGCGCTCCCGCGCAATCGCTGCATACTCTGGGTTCAGCTCAATCAGGATCGCTCGCCTGCCATGCCGCAGCGCAACGAGACCAGTAGTGCCAGCACCGCCAAACGGATCGAGAACAACACCGCCCCTTGGACATCCCGCCTCAATGCAGCGCTGCGCCAGCTCTGGTGGGAAGGTCGCAAAATGAGCACCGGGGAATGGACGCGTCGCCACATTCCAGACTTCCAGTTGCGCAGGCTCAAAGTTGCGAAGGTTGCGCCCATTCGCCTGCTGCTCTTCTTTCGTCATCAGGTCCCAGCGATCATTAAAACCAGCGGGCCGCTTGCCATGACCACGCTGCTTATCTGATACACGCTCGTTTCCTATGCGCTTGCGGTTTCCGGCAGTGTTCCCTGTGTAGGAATCACCCCGGAACCCGTTGGCATCCTCAGTGCCAACGCGCCCTTGCCGAACGGCTTCCTTGTCGTAGAAGTAACGCGGTGATTTGGTCACAAGCCAGATTTTCTCATGGGCCATCGCTGGCCTGTCACGGACACTTTCCGGCATAGGATTAGGCTTCGCCCAAATGATCTCGCTGCGCACCCACCACCCGGCATCTTGCAGCGCAATGGCGAGCCTGTTTGGCACCATGCACAGGTCTTTGGGTTTCAAGCTGCCCTGAATAGTCGAAAACGGCTTTTGCGTGAAAGTCCGGTCATCCTTTGCGGTTCGGATCCGCCCGTCTTTTTCAGCCTTGTGCCCTGCTGGTGTGGTTGCATAACAGTCGCCATAATTGATCCAGCAAGTACCTTCCGGTTTCAGCACCCGCCGAATTTCCTCAAACACCTCAACCATCTTATCGAGATGTTGTTTCAGCGTTGGCTCAAGCCCCAGCTGCCCCTCAATACCATAATCCCGCAGCCCCCAATAGGGCGGTGACGTGACGACGCAATCGACGGAGTTGGCAGGCATCTCACGCAGTCGGTCGAGAACATCGCCTATCCGTATCTCGCAAGGCAACTCACCAAAAGAAATGATGTCAGAGGAGGTCATGCAGTAACCCTCCCGAGGGATTTCGCAGATCGACGCGCAGGCCAATGGGTGGTGCTATCAGCATCGCAAAAAGATGCAGAGAGCTTTGCCGGATGCACCAACATCGCAAAGCCCTCTGCGCACACTGGCAACCCGAGAAAGGAACAACCAGCATGGGTACTCAGGAAACAAGAGCAGATTTTAGCCCGGATGAAATCCGGCAAAACGCGAGAATTGGGGCCAACACCATCTTGCTTTTCGCGATAATCGGAGCACTGCCCAGGCACGATCGCCTGATGATAAGGAATACGCTTCAGAACGCTGTCGATGATTTTGCCGACAACGCGCCCAAAGATGAGGAATTCCGCCAAATCGGAATGGACGTTTTCCGGGACCGCTTGACGGAATTGGATAAACTGGAGAAGCAACTCGAACTTCAAACTCTGGAGTAGTCGCACCAACAATCCTGAGGGAGCTTCCTGTGGGCACACGTTGCTCACGTAAAAACATTGCCTTTTCCTTCTGTTAGAGAACAAGGGAGTGAGGTCAGGAGAGATCATGCAATAAACCTCCCGAGGGATTCCCCCGGTCACCCGTGATGGATGCTTTGTAAGCTGTTTGGTATTTGGAATACTGGCGTTGAGCCTTCTCGAACATCTCGACAATGCGGTTATGTTCGGCTGGGGTAATTTCCCAGTCGGTGGCAGCTTCCGAGGCGGCTTTGATTGCATCACAGGTCGCCTGCACCATATCAAGGGCGCAGGCGGCCGGAGATTTACTGGTTGAAACTTCATTCTTGCGGGCAATATAACCAAGCCTGCGCAGATGAGCCAAAGTAAAAACAGGATCTAGGCCAATAGAAACCAGCTCCTCCTCAAGCGCCACAAGGCTCATTAAGGTAATATTTCCAGCCTCATTAACATCTGGCCATTTCCTGACAGTCGTCAGACCAAGCTCCAGAAAAGCCGCAGCACATTCTTGCCCGCCAAATGCTTTAAGGAGTTCTCTGGTCTTTCTGCAAACCCAGACTTTACGCTCATGTTCAGTATCTGAATATTTCATAGGTATCCAAAACCCCCGCGCAACCCAATGATTGGTGTGTAAACAACCTGTAATGTCCCGCCTCAGAAGTCCGCTCACCGGAGAACACACAACACAGCGCAGTTCTCAATTCCGGGAAGTGAAGTGCGGGTCTTCGCCGCCACGTTGCTATGCCGCGTTCTTATTTTGAGCTTTTTGTGCGTTCACAAAACCAATCAGCCCGCGCAGTGTAGACAGGCGGATGTCGCGACCATCGCAGAGCTTTCTGTGAAGCTTGGAATACCCCACAGCTTGCTGCCCCAGTGCCGTTCGGGAAATACCGAGTTCTTTCGCAGAGCGCTCAAAGTACTCCAAAATCTCGACACCAGATGGGATTGAAAATTCTTGTTTCTCTGTTTGAGTAGGCTCTCGGAACATAGGACACCTGTAGTTTCATTCACTACAAGAATAGTACTATAGTTCCCACCAGTCAATGAACTATATTTCCCTAGACGGAATTTAACTTAAGGACTATAATCCTCAAATGACTAACTGGCGGAAAAATCTAATAAAAATAATGAAGGAACGCGGAACCAACCCCAGAGCCGTGTCACTCGCAATAGGCAAAAGCGCCAAATATATATCAGTCATCCTAAGCCGCAGCACACCAACAATCGAGCTGTTCGCTGCCGTAGCCGACCACTTGGACACTGACATCGCAACGCTATATTACGGCAATACAAACGACGACTTACAGAACAAGCTGATCAAAGAATTCTCAGAGCTGGATGAGAATGAAAAAGAGTTCGTTTTGCGAATGCTGGGAAACTCCATCAAAAAACACAAGGAGCCAGAAGATGAACAGCCGAACGAATGAAGCCGTCATAACCACCGCCAATCAGGTAAATCCCGACATCTACGATGTATAACCATAGCAAGTAAGTAAAAGTAGCTTATAAAAAGCCGTCGGAATTTAACAAGTCTAATCAAAATTAATACATATACTTTAAACCGGACACTGGAATTACGCAGTAAAGTTGCCTCTTCCATATCTTTAAAATGATCACGGTCCATAACATTCCCCGCATTTAAACTTTTAATGACTCCAGCCTAGCTGAGGAATAACCCCCTTGACAAATCTCACAAGTGCCCAAATTGAACACACAAAAATGTTTAACATTTGCGGTTTCTAAGGGATGTGTGAATATTTATCTGAGCATATCACCTGACCTATTGCCCAAAATGGGCAGTCAAGCCCTAACTTTTCGCAATGTTAATGAGGGTATTTCCAATATCCTCAACTAAACGATCAAGAAAATGCAATAGATCTTCCTGACACGCCACAGTACCGCCATCATCCGAATAACCCACAAATTCATAATAGTAGCCATTTCGGCCACGCTTGCGCGTCAAACAGCCCAAATCAATATAGCACCCTAAAGCCCTTTGAACCGACGTGCGTGGCATCCCAACAATTTCACATACACCATCAAGCGTTAACTTCCGCCCAGATGAGCACTCGGCAGTTACAACCATTAAAACCATTAAATCATTGTAATTACGCGACTTTGAAAAATCTTTGGCCTCACGCATAGCACCCGAAAAGAGACCTGCTAAGTGCCTGATCTTGTTTCTATTATCTAGCCCTGAGTAACTCATGACGGCTCGTTAACACACCGCACTACTTATATCCACCAACCAAAAGATGTATAAATCACCCCGCATCGCACCGTCATTATAATACCCCCAACCCCACCACCATAAACACCTAGAATACACTCAGGGATGGGTACTATAATACTTTTATTTCTTGACAAGGGAACTATTGTTCGCTTTTATGGGGTTGCACAGTTTCACATCAATATCTGATTTGGCAGGCACCACCATGAAACAGCACAACATTATCCCGTTCCCTTACGAGCCGCAAAGGCTTGTCACTGTCAAATCCGTACAGGAAGTGGGTGACGATGCCCTTGCCCGCACAGGTGAAGCGCACGGAGACATCTGCATCTTTCGCTCTGATCTACGTCTTATGCTCAATCAGGCCCCTAACGATTGCAGAGCAATCTCAGCCCGCATCCTCGCCTTACGCGAGACCTTCAAAGAAGCCGAGCTGCAACTCACAAAACTCCTGCAGGAAATGCAATCCCCGCTCCGGCAGAAGCCAGCTAAGCGCTGATAACTGCAATACGCCACACAGAACTC
>CANNAV010000237.1 GCA_947502585.1 uncultured Pseudovibrio sp. | reverse complement strand
CACTACATCTTCCTGTCTCGCCCTCTTCAGAAAATAGAGAAAAATGAGAGACCCGGACAACTTCCCTGACACAGAGGTAAACGACGGATTAAGTGTCCCGGAGCTATCGGAGCATTCAGGCAAGAAGACCACTGCACTTTCCCGCTTGCTGGACCGCATGGAGAGCAAAGGGCCGGTCGGCCGTAATGCTGTTGAGGATGACAAACAGTGTGAGAAAATTCACCTCACAAAGAAGGGGCAGAGGTTGTCTCATCTTATTGATATGTACAGGCATGTGGACTGAAATTTGCTTTCATGCTGAGAAAGAACAGCTTCTCTCTATGCTGAAGCGTATGCTTAAGAGCGTTCAGGCGAGATCCGGAACATCGTGAAATCTGAATCTGATACCAGCAGTCTTTGTCAAAACAGCAGAGGCCTCCCTAAGAAAATTTGTAGGTTTTGGATTTTGGTCTTGAAGCTATAGCAACTAGAGGTCTTATCTTCCCTTGCAATGACGAAATTGCATGGAGCGGATCATGTCCAACGTGGAAGACAGAAGCCAGAAACTCTTTTCGGAAGAAATCGAAGATCAAGCCACTAAAAGTTGCTGTTCTAACAAAGCCGAACACCCGCAGGAGACCGGTGGGTCCTGCAGTTCAGGAAACAGAACTGTACAAGAGAGCGCAACTTCCTGTTGCGCCTCCGGTCCTGAGAGCCCCAAACATGACCGCTGCACTTCAGCTGGAGAGTATGAGCACACGCACGCGCCTTTACATGCTCAAACAGGGTGCGGGTGCTCCAGTCGGAGTGAACCGGCTATTCCTGACGTGACCAACTGGAAGGGCGCACGCTCTTTCCGGGTTGAAGGGCTGTGCTGTGCAGAAGAAATGGGCATTCTGCGCCGTGTTGTCGGGCCTGTTGTTGGTGACTCTGAATATCTTGCATTTGATGTTCTGAATGGCAAGATGATAGTCTCTCCGGTTGCTCGTGATATCGCGGATGAGCAGATCATCAGGGCCGTTGGTACAACAGGCATGAAAGCTGCTTTGTTTGTTGAGCAGGAAGCCGCGTTTGCCCGTGCGAAACAGCATCGGCGTCTTGGTACGTTTACAGTTGCCAGCGGTCTGTTCTGGGCAGTTGCACTCATTGTTCAGGTAGTCCTTACTTTCTCTGCTACCAATTCTATGGGTAAATTCAGCGTCTTTGGATCCGTCCCATCCGGGCCGGCAGAGGTTCTGTATATGCTCGCCATTGTAGCGGGTCTGCGGTTGGTGGCGCCCAAAGGATGGTATGCACTCAGGACGTTGCGGCCTGATATGAACTTGCTGATGTTGTTCGCTGTCGCTGGTGCTATCGGAATTGGCGAGTGGTTCGAAGGTGCGACGGTTGCCTTTCTGTTTTCTCTTTCCCTTTATCTGGAAAGCTGGAGCGTTGGACGTGCACGTAAGGCCGTTGCCGCACTTATGAATATTGCCCCAACTGTTGTCCGCTTGCTTAAGTCGAATGGAATGGAGGAAGACGTTCCTGCCAGCAGCGTGAAACCAGGAGCTACTTTTGTTGTTCGTGGCGGCGACCGAATTCCACTGGATGGCGTTGTGCGCAAAGGTGTGGGCAGCGTCGATCAGGCTCCGATCACAGGTGAAAGTGTGCCAGTGATGAAGAAGGCTGGTGATGATGTCTACGCAGGGACCATCAATGGCGAAGGTAGTTTCGAAGTAGAGGCAACCAAGGGTGCAGATGACACCATGCTTGCCCGCATCATCCGCATGGTAAGTGAAGCTCAGGCCCGTCGCGCAACCTCCGAGCAATGGGTTGAGAAGTTTGCCCGAGTTTACACACCTGCGGTGATGGTGCTTGCGATTTTGCTAGCTGTGGTTCCGCCATTGCTGTTTGGTGCGGTATGGATGGACTGGTTCTACCGTGCGCTTGTGCTTCTGGTTATCGCTTGTCCCTGTGCGCTTGTTATCTCCACGCCCGTCTCAATCGTGGCAGGTCTGACCTCAGCAGCTCGCAATGGTGTGTTGATCAAAGGCGGTGTTTTCCTTGAATTGCCTGCGCGGTTGAAAGCTTTGGCCTTTGACAAAACTGGCACCCTTACAAACGGCCTGCCGACTGTGACAGACGTTTATCCGCTGTCTGGTCATAGCGTTGACGAACTTCTCATGCGCGCAGCTTCGTTAGAAGCTCGAAGTTCTCACCCGCTTGCAGAAGCCATTCTGACACGTGCCAAAGAAGATGGTGTTGAGTTTCTACCAGCACAGAACGTTGAGCTGCTGCCGGGGCGCGGCCTTTCCGGTCAACATAACGGTAAGAGCTACTGGCTAGGATCTCGCCGTTTCTTAAACGAAAAGGACTTCGGGATTGGTGACGCTGATGCAAAGGCACGTGAGTTGGAAGCCGAAGGAAAGACTGTTGTTGCAGTTGGTACGAATGCTCATGTCTGCGGATTGATTGCTCTTGCTGATACTGTTCGCGATACAGCGGAGGAGCTGGTTTCCCAGCTGCACAAAGCTGGTGTTGAGAAGTTGGTCATGTTGACGGGTGATAACAAGGCGACTGCAGAACGCGTTGCATTCTCTGTTGGTATAGATGAAGTGCGTGCTGAATTGCTGCCCGAAGATAAAGTGTCCGCAGTTGAGCAGCTTTCTCATGAGTATGAGTGTGTTGGGATGATCGGCGATGGTGTGAATGATGCACCTGCGATGGCACGAGCCAGCTTTGGCATTGCAATGGGTGCAATTGGTTCTGATGCTGCCATTGAGACCTCTGATATCGCGCTGATGAAGGACGATCTTTCCCGCTTGCCGTGGCTTATTGGCCATTCAAAACGGACACTCCGGATCATTCATCAGAATATTGCATTCGCATTTATCGTGAAGGGTATTTTGGTGGTACTCACCACAATGGGTTTCGCCAGCCTCTGGGCCGCGATCCTGGGGGATGTGGGAGCCACTCTGATTGTGGTGACCAACGCTCTGCGGTTATTGAAGGACCGTGAGTAGTTGCCAAAAGTCAAAGACCTCCACCATAGGTCGAGGTTTATTTTGCTTACAAGAAAAGCCGAGGTGGATTGCCTCGGCTCTTTATATTTTCCATAGGTTTGGTCTATAACCTCTGTCTTCAGACGGATAGGCCTTCAGGCGTCATAAAGTGGGCCAGCCTCTTTGAAGGGATCACACGCCAGCGTGAATGTTTCCTTCAAAGAGGCTGGCTGCAAACAGACCATGGATCTACAAAAAGTTGTGGTAATCATTCACAGTATGCACTCTTGTGTGCCGCAGCAATTCATTTCGGGGTCGAACCTACCGACTTCACGGTCGGTGGATGTCAGTTACAATCTGCAACTATTATATCGGGTTCATCATATCTGATGAATTGCTTGATATTATAGAGTGTTAGCTTTTTGGATGAAACCCTCAGAAAGTAGGAAAATGTGTTCCCTAACGAGAAGCCTCATGGGAAGACGGTTTGTTGATCCACCATCCTCCTGAACCTCTGCCAGCAATAGTCCAGTAGACAAAACCGGCGATAAATCCAGCGGATGCGGCGATGGATGAGCCGGGGCGAAAGCCCTCGGATGCAGGTGTAGGGACTGTGGAACCTGGTGTTGAGTAAGTGATAATGCTGCCAACATCGCTGGGTGCATAAAACAGGTCGGCAGGAAGTATACCGCCAATGCTCCAGAGCACCAACGCGATAATACCGCCCGCGGAGACGTGGTAGATAACGCCGCGCCATTTCAACAGTTCTGCCAGGCCAATTGCGAAGCCACCTGGTATGAGAGACAGCGCCCCAATCACGCTTGCGGAGATGATAGTACTCCATGTAATCGCCAGCAGCTGAATGATGTCAGCCTCAGGTCCACTGTCGACGTCCAGAGTTCTGAACAAGCCCCAGGATAAAAATAAACCCGCCGTAATGACTGCGAGTGAGAAACCAAAAGCAATCCGGAGCAACTGGATGAAGAGCCTGGTTCCGTCGATCATTGTGCAGTCCTTTACATGTGTCTCTGGTGTTTATAAAAATAGGTTACCCAGAATATAACAACAGCTATTGAACAAATGAGAACTTCAGTTGCAAATGTCCAGTGCAGAACGAAACTCCAGATGTAATTCTCGTAGATATGCTCGTTTCACTCCAAAATCCGAGTGTTTATGTAAGAATAGTTTACTGGATATTAGGCGTTTTGGCCAAGAAAATTACATTACGGTTTCTGTTTTCTTGGGGAGGGGGAGTAAATTCCTGGGGCCTGTTGACATTCACTTTGAGGATTCCATTTTTCTGACTTTTTTGATTCAAAGTAGTAAAGGAGATTGCTGCTATGGATCGTGACTTATTAACGGATGAGATGTGGGCGCAGATTGAGCC
>CANNAV010000236.1 GCA_947502585.1 uncultured Pseudovibrio sp. | reverse complement strand
TGCAGTGCCGACCAACTCCCGGTCAGTCCAGGCTTTCAGGCATCATGTCAAAACGATCTGGATGCGGGCGCTTCGGCGGCGTAGCCAGAGACATAAGAAGTCGTGGCAGCGAATGGAAAACATTGCGGAGGAGTGGTTACCAGTCCCGAGGATCCTTCACCCCTGGCCTAATAAGCGATTGGCCATCAAACACCCAAGGTAGGAGCCGGATGCGGTAGTTCCGCTTGTCCGGATCTGTGCGGGGGGCACTCAGTAATGAGTGTCCCTACCGCGAGGGCGTTCAGTAACCTGAGCTGGATTAATGCAACAACGCCTTTCCTGAACTTAGTTATTGTCGGATCAGACTAGTGCGCCGTGGCAATGCTTGTACTTTTTGCCAGAGCCACATGGACATGGCTCGTTACGACCAACCCGGCCCCATGTTTCAGGGTTGTTTGTCTCGCGTCCTTTTGGTGCAGATGCAGCGCGTGCTTCTGCCAGTTGGCGGTCCGCTTCCATCATCTCGTCTTCGCCAGTCAGAGGATTGGTGTGATGAGCCTCCATGTGGGAAGGCATCTTTGGTGTTTCCGGAGCCTGCTGTTGAACCAGTTCGACCATCATCAGTTGTGATGTTGTGGTCTGGCGCAGGGTGCTCAGCATGTTTTCAAAGAGAGTGAAAGACTCTGTTTTGTATTCCTGCAGTGGATCACGCTGTGCATAACCTCTCAGACCAACTGCTGAACGCAGGTGGTCCAGGTTCGCCAGATGCTCACGCCACAGATTATCGATGGTCTGCAGGAGAACGGCACGCTCGATCTGACGCATAACGTCCGGACCGTAGTTTGCAGCTTTGCGAGCCATCATTTCGTTGGCTTCTTTCTTCAGGCGGTCTATGACTTCTTCATCAGCAATCCCTTCCTCGTTTGCCCATTCAGTAATTGGCAGGTCGAGGTTCAGCTTTGCGCGTACTTCTTCCTGAAGGCCTTCCGTGTCCCACTGCTCAGGGTAAGCGCGTTCCGGGATGTGGGCTACAACGAGATCTTCGACGAACTCTTTGCGCATTTCCAAAACAGCTTCCTGAGTAACATAAGGATCCATCATTTCGAGGCGCTGGTCAAAAACCACTTTACGCTGGTCATTCATCACGTCATCGAATTTCAGCAGGTTCTTACGTATGTCGAAGTTGCGGGCTTCCACTTTCTGCTGTGCTTTTTCCAGCGCCTTGTTGATCCAGGGATGGACGATCGCTTCGCCATCCTGCAAACCAAGCTTCTGGAGCATGGAGTCCATGCGCTCAGAACCGAAGATGCGCATCAGATCATCCTGAAGAGACAGGAAAAACTTGGAGTGTCCGGGGTCACCCTGACGGCCGGAACGACCGCGCAGCTGATTATCAATGCGGCGGCTTTCGTGGCGCTCGGTTGCGACAACATAGAGACCACCACCCTGAAGAGCTTTTTGCTTGAGCGCTTCAACTTCTTTCTTGATGGCGACTTCTTTTGCAGTGCGATCAGCGCCTTCAGGCATGTCGCCGAGTTCACTCGCGATACGCATTTCAACGTTCCCGCCGAGCTGAATATCAGTACCTCGACCCGCCATGTTGGTGGCAATGGTCACAGCACCCGGCACACCTGCCTGTGCGATGATGCTTGCTTCCTGCTCATGGTAGCGTGCGTTCAGAACTGCAAAGACCTTCTGTTTGCCAGCAGATTTGGCATAATCAGCCAACGCCTTCGGGTCTGAAACGTCAATTTGCTTGTAACCGTGCTTCATCAGCAGATCTGCCAGGAGTTCAGACTTCTCAATGGAGGTGGTGCCAACTAGAACAGGCTGACCACGCCCATGACAGTCATCAACCAGTTCCATGATTGCATTGTATTTTTCCGTGACAGTGCGGTAAACCTCATCGTCATCATCGATACGCTGAACAGGAACGTTGGTTGGAATATCAACAACATCCAGGTTATAGATGTCCATGAATTCTTCTGCTTCCGTCATAGCTGTACCGGTCATACCAGCAAGCTTTTCGTACATACGGAAGTAGTTCTGGAATGTGATGGATGCGAGTGTCTGGTTTTCAGGCTGGATTGCAACTTTTTCCTTTGCTTCCAGTGCCTGGTGAAGGCCTTCGGAGAAGCGACGGCCCGGCATCATGCGGCCAGTGAACTCATCAATGATCACAACTTCATCATCGCGTACAATATAGTCCTTGTCGCGCTGGAAGAGTTTGTGAGCTTTCAGGCCTTGCTGCAAATGGTGAACTGCTGTGACGTTTTCCACATCATAAAGCGACTCGCCCTTGAGAAGGTCAGCTTCAGACAAGAGGCGCTCCAGCTTCTCGTTGCCTGCTTCTGTGAAGGTTGCGGAGCGAGCTTTTTCGTCGACCTCAAAATCTTCGTCAAGAAGATGAGGGATGAAGGCATCGATTGCATTGTAAAAATCGGTGCGATCCTCCAGAGGACCAGAGATAATGAGAGGAGTACGTGCTTCATCGACAAGGATGGAGTCGACCTCATCCACAATCGCAAAGTGGTGTGGGCGCTGCACCATGGACTCGCGATCATACTTCATGTTGTCACGAAGGTAATCAAAGCCGAATTCGTTGTTCGTTCCATATGTTACGTCTGCTGCATAAGCGGCTTTGCGATCTTCATCAGAGACGCCATGGACGATCAGGCCTGTTGTCAGGCCGAGGAAACGATAGATCTGACCCATCCACTCAACGTCACGGGAGGCGAGGTAGTCGTTCACTGTTACGACGTGCACACCCTTACCGGTCAGGGCGTTAAGATATACTGGCGCCGTTGCTACAAGGGTTTTACCCTCACCGGTACGCATCTCAGTAATTTCACCAGCATGAAGAACCATACCGCCGATAAGCTGCACATCGTATTGACGAAGGCCAAGAACGCGGCGAGATGCTTCACGCACAACAGCAAATACAGGGACGAGAAGATCGTCCAGCTTTGCACCGTTCGCAAGTAGCTCACGGAATTCACCCGTTTTGGCTCTTAGCTGATCATCTGTCAGAGCTTCCATTTCTGACTCTAAAGCATTGATATCATCTACTTTAGGCCTGAGTGTCTTGATCCGACGGTCGTTAGCAGAACCAAATAGTTTTCGAGCGAGTGCGCCAAGCCCCACCATGTGGCGGTCCTTCCTCTTGTGGGCGCGCCGGTTGTTTCACGTCGCGGCCGGGCCCTAAAAAACTTCACAATCGTGATTTATCAAGTCAAAAATCTGTGGTTCTGACATGAGTCACGGCATATTAAGCACCTGCGCGTAAAAAAGCAGGCGAAAGAGAGATAAGAGTGGGTTGAAAGGTTGTCAACGGCAGTTGCCGTCGCAACATAACGCTTTGTTGTTTTACAACTCTTTTTAAACTCTCCATAATCAGGAAAGAAAGAGAGCTTATGCTTCGTAAATTTACAAGGATCCTTGGTAGCTCCATTGCAGTTGCAGCGCTGACCGTTAGCCTGAATGTTGCTCAGGCACTGGAGGGGGAGACTGCACCTGATCTGGATAAGCCAGTTGCTAAAGTCGGGAGCAGCGTTATTACAGAAGCAGATCTTGCTTATGCAGCTCAGGATTATGCGCAGCAGTTGCAGCGTGTTCCACCAACCGAATGGCGTAAGGTTTTGACCGACGTGCTGGTTGAGATGAACTTGCTTGCAGAAGCCGGTGCCGAAAAAAACCTTGCAGAAACTGATGACTTTAAACGCTTAATGGCGTTTGAGCGTACTCGTGCACTTCGTAATGCATATTTCCAGAAGTACATTCAGAGCGCTATCACCGAAGATGAAGTTAAGGCTGCCTATGAGGCTGAGTATGCCAATTATCAGGGGGCTCCGGAGATCAAGGCAGCGCACATCCTTGTAGAAAAAGAAGATGAAGCGCGCGACATCATCAAACAGCTTGAAGACGGCGCAGACTTTGCTGAACTGGCAAAAGAAAAGTCTACCGGTCCTTCGGGCCCTAACGGCGGTGACCTTGGTTTCTTCGGGAAAGGCCAGATGGTTCCTGAGTTTGAAATTGCTGCTTTTGCTCTAAAACCGGGTGAGTTCACAAAAGAGCCTGTGCATACACAGTTCGGTTACCACGTTATCCTGAACAAGGAAGCACGTACGCAGTCTGCCCCAACCTTTGAAGCCGCTGAAGGCCAGATCCGTCAAAAGCTTGTTTTTGCGAAATTCCGTGAGGTGCTTGACGAGCTGAAAGCCAGGAACACTGTGGAAATCCTCGCTGCTGATGCTGATGCAAAAGCTGAAGAAAGCAAGTAATAGGCCTGTGCCCATTAGGACTCGTTGACGTTCACCTGAGCGCCAAGAGAGAAGCTGCAATGTATATCATTGCAGCATAGCCTGTGTCTGTTTTATCTGTCCTTGTTGCTATGCCTCTGAATT
>CANNAV010000235.1 GCA_947502585.1 uncultured Pseudovibrio sp. | reverse complement strand
AACACCCTATAAACGGCAGAAATACCCCACTTAACCCGTCTGTGTTCGACTAATCCCGGATATTCCCGTCTACTCTAGGTTCAAGTGTCTCCCATCACTCAGCCAGCAAATCATCTAACAGTTTCATGGTGACGTAATCACCTTCAACATCACAGATCTCGCGGCTTTTTTACAAGACGCACGAGCCGCATGCTCACCTGACAGGTCTGCTTCCGGCACTTCCTTCAGGTTGATGCCAATACTCAAATCTTCGATACTCTGCATATTAGGATGACCTCCAGGGAAGAGAATACGCGCCATCAGCTTGTCTGCATGTTGCATCTTATCAACGGATTCTTCGCGCTCCTTCTGCGCCAGCTTTCCAAACCCCCTGTCATCCGGCAGGCGGTAATGCAGCCAGTACTGGTTGACGGCACCAGGCTCCAGCTTCAAAGGCTCGTTCATACGAAAGCCCTGAGCTCCCATGTTCAGCACAACTGCATAGTGCAACAGATTCTACAATAACACGGCAACCGAAACCATGAGCTCACATACTACAAACTATTGATTTCTTTCTACGATATCAGGAGAAGCCAGAACACACGAAAAAGCGTAGCCAGGTACCGCGCCCCAGGAAAACTTCACAAGGAAAACTGCTTAGTTTTTTCTGGTGCTCCAACAAGAATAAGCACCGCTGCGTTGAATTCGTCGTTTTTGAAACGACGAATTCGAGCAGCCTCTTCATCCTGCCCCCACTGCTCAATGTTCCAATCTTCATCCACATGAGCTGCAGACCAGATTACATCCGCGTCAAAGGCATTTTCCGCCAGTGCCAGTGCAAGCACAGCAGAGCCGCAGATGGATGTCACAGTGTGGATTGCAGTCAACTGAAGCGCATCATACTTGTTCAGGTGCGAACGATAGGCTGTTGTTACCGCATCATCCTGCGCAACATGCATGATCCCTTCCATAAGCTGGAAGCGAGCATCAAACAACTTCTCCGCCCAACTCATGATCGGGTCCCACTGAATTTTCTGACGGGTTACCAGCTCAGCAGGAGAAGCCGCGCGGTAACACAAATAATCATTTCCGGCGTAGCGTGTGATCTCGTCGGCCACTTCCGCAAATTTCTCTTCAACTGCATCAATCGAAGAATGGGCCAAACGCGTCAGCGGCATAGTTCCCGGATCAATCTCTTCTTCCTGCTGTTCCCATTCGGCAGCCACACCTTCAGCAATTGCTTCCTCCTTGAACACCAGAGCATTGCGGCCAGGTGTTTTAATGGAGCGTCCATCCAGCAAAACAGCGAAGGTATCATCTTTCAGCTCAACATTTACACGCTCGTAAAAGCGCCGGGGCAAGTTCCGTTTGCTGTGTTCACGTGCAGCCTGAACAGCATCAACAGGCCCTTTTGCAATGTCATCTGCAATTTGCTCAAAAATGTCACGCATTATCCACTTCCTTATTCCACTTGAAGTGCTCACTCAGCACCGGAATGAGTTCCTTAAAGTGATTGATAACATAGGTGGCACCAGCATTCTTCACATCTTCAGTACTGTGATAACCCCATGTGACCCCGACAGATTTTACGCCTGCATTACGCGCCATATGCATATCGAAGGTCGTATCACCAATCATAATCGTGTTTTCCAGGTCAACACCAGTTTCGCTCATCGCCTGAAAAATCATACCTGGATCAGGCTTTGACGGCGCAACGTCTGCTGTCTGCATGGTGGTAAAAAGCCCTTCCAGCTTATGCAGGCTGATCAAGTGCTTCATACCGCGGGAATGCTTGCCTGTTGCGATACCAAGAAGCACATCCTCCCTTTTATCCAACTCTCTCAAGATATCAATCGCACCTTCATAAAGGGGATCATAGTCGCGTCCCCTGGAACGCATTTCCCAGATGATCTGCTGGTATCCCTCGACCATTTGCTCAATCAAATCCGGATCATTCCGCCCTAATAACTGCTCAAACGCCACATCCAGTGTCAGGCCAACAGTTGCAAGAATTTCATCCTGAGATGGCATCGGCAGATCGACAAACCGATACGCTGCAGTAAAACCAATCATGATATTGTCTTGGCTATCTGCAAGCGTGCCGTCGCAGTCAAACACAATGAGATACATGAAGATCAGCCCGTAACTTTGCTATTACTTATTCTGGTTCATTGATGTCCGGGTCATAATCTTTCAAATCCATACCAAGCAAGTTCCAGGTCTGCTGCATATGTGGTGGCAACGGAGCAGAAACATCAATCACACCATTGCCAGACGGATGCGGGATCATGATCCGGCGGGCCAGCAGGTGCAGCTTATTCTGAATACCGCCAGGCAACTCCCAATTCTGAATATTGAAGTACTTTGGATCACCGATGATAGGGCACCCAATGTGTGCAGCATGTGTGCGCAGCTGGTGCGTACGCCCTGTTACCGGCTTCAGTGATATCCAGGAAAGCTTCTGACCAGACTGCTCAACCACATTGTAAAGGCTTACTGCATGCTGAGCCTCATCATCGCCATGACGGGCAACACGCATACGCTCTTCGCCTTCATCACGCGCCAGATAGGTCGAGATGCGACCCTGACGCGGCTTAGGCACACCAGCAACCATCGCCCAGTAAATTTTACGCGTGTTGCGGTGTCGGAAGGCCTTTGTCAGCTCCTGAGCTGCACGACGGGTTTTTGCAACCAGCAAAATGCCAGAGGTTTCGCGGTCCAGACGGTGCACCAGACGCGGCTTATCACCCTTCTGATTGATGAAGGCATCAAGCATGCCATCCAAGTGACGCTTCAGACCTGAGCCACCCTGCACAGCAAGGCCGGCAGGTTTGTTCAGCACCATCACATGTGAATCTTCTAAGAGCATCATTTGCTCAATGGCCTCACGATCACTGTCAACAAGCTTACGAGCGCGCGGTTTAGCGTTTTTACGGTCATCAGCAGCAAGTTCAACACCAAGCGGTGGAATCCGGATTTCCTGCCCTTGTTCCAGTCGGGTAGAGCTTTCTGCACGTTTTCCATCGACACGAACCTGTTTGGTGCGCAACAGTTTCTGCAAACGGCCAAAGCCGAGCTCGGGGAAGTTCTCTTTAAACCAGCGATCAAGACGCATGCCTGCGTCATCAGCATCAACGCGGCGCATCTCAATTTTCACTGGGCTGCCACCGTTGTTTTGCGGCGCTGCTTTGCTCTGGGAGCCACTCATGTCTGAGTCCTGACTTCTAACGTTCCGGCATCACGAAGGATGCGCCAGCCGTTCCTGTTAAATCCGTTGGCGCTCATTTGGCAGCTGAAGGCAAAACATGCAAGTCTTTCACGCTGTTTCAGGCCCTGAAAACGCAAAACCATCACATTTCTTTGAGTTTTTGCGGGCAACTTGCAAATTCAGGCCAGAACCTGCCGTGTGAGATAAAGACCAGCAAACAGAGCTGAGACAGAAAGAACAAGCGAGACCAGCACATATGCAACCGTCGCGATCGGTTCTCCGCGTTCCCACAGCACAGCAACATCCAGTGAAAACGTTGAGAAGGTGGTGAAGCCGCCAAGGAAACCAGTCGCAATCAGATAACGCAGCTCAGGGGAGGCGTTCAGCCGCTGCGCAAGAACCTCAACGAAGATTCCCATCAGCAATGAACCAAGAATGTTTACGGTGACAGTGCCCCACGGAAAGACAGGACCCAGTAGGCGAAGTCCGGCTATCGAAACCAGATGCCGACAAACCGCTCCTGTCCCGCCACCAAGTGCAATCAGAATGAGATTTTTCATACATTCTCCCTATTGGATTTTAAATGGCGTGTCTTGCATAAATTGCTCTCATTTCCGTATTCCCGAAGGCTCTTTATGGATTCCAGGGAGTTGGGATCAGTAAGATACTATTGACAGAAATGACTATTGTCGGCCTGTAAAACAGTGAGATGATGAAGTTTTACGATCTCCTGGACAACGCAAAGTGCCTCGAACAGGTCCGGCAATTGCGTTGGCCGAATGGAGTAAGCTGCCCTGACTGTACGAGCTCCGGTATTACTCGGCAAGATAAAGACAACACCCGGCCGGAGCAGCAGCGTTATCAGTGTAAACAATGTCCGCGGCGCTTTG
Source organism: uncultured Pseudovibrio sp. (assembly GCA_947502585.1). Lineage (GTDB taxonomy): Bacteria > Pseudomonadota > Alphaproteobacteria > Rhizobiales > Stappiaceae > Pseudovibrio. The sequence continues at coordinate 318 of CANNAV010000235.1, read as the reverse complement.
ACGATGTCACTTTATCGGTGTTTGCTGACCACCACCAGCCCTTTGAAGAATGGGTACTCTGCTTGTATCTCATGTCGTTAAACCAATCAAATTCACAGATTGGTCAGGAACTCGACCTGGACAAGGAAGATGTGCAGCAGATGACCCGGCGCCTCAGGAGCTATAACTGAATCTGGTGTATGGGTCTTTTAAGATAGCAGCGTATCGGGTTGAATAATTGAAGACCAAATCAATATTTTAACCACTTGGAGATACGCCACCATGGCAAATGATAAAGTTCTTGAGGTTGCTCGTCAAAACGGTCTTTTGGCCGATCCG
>CANNAV010000234.1 GCA_947502585.1 uncultured Pseudovibrio sp. | reverse complement strand
TTGGGTGTGAAACTCACTCTCACAATCATAGTATATCTTTATGCCGTCGGGCGGGGCATCCAATCCATCAACGCCATTGGCACCTAGCTGAAATAATTTGGCAATTCTTTTGTTAGCGATTCGCAGTTTAGGCAACATGATCGGTTAACTGTATCTTCCGTTAACGGCATATCAGCTCTTCCGGAGTCATAGCCAAGCCTCAAACACCTGCTATAAAATAAACATTTCAATGCGCCTCCAACTATCGCTGACAGCTTCTGTTTTTGTAAGGCTCATCGACGGTCAGGCGGTTGAATATGGAGTTGGAACTTGCACATGTGAGCAAATTGGAACTTTTGTTCATGGGGCCCAGCCGGAGAATGATTGCAAGAATCTTAAACTCGTCACTTTATCAAAAGACCAAGGTGTAACTTCCGATGCCTGATAAAAATGAAGAAAAACTTCCCCTCCTCTTACCGTCGCAGCAAGAATCCTGGTTGCAGGAAACATTTAATGCATTAGGGTTGGCATATTTTCTTCCCGTGTCTCTTTACGGAGACTCCTGTTACGACATCGAAAAATACTTGCTGGAGGCCCTTAAGGACGACAATGGTACAGAAGGCAATCCACAAATTGTAGCAGAACGTCTCACAGCCCGGATTATTGAAAGGTCGATGAGTGCAAACAAGAAAGGCATGGACAAAATCGTGCAGACGCTGAGCGAATTTCGCTATTCCGACAGCGCTGTTATGAAAGAGGCGGTTCAGATTGCACTGAAGGCCGTTTATGCAACCCATACCTATCCTGAAGATAAAAGGAAGGAGAATGCGGCGCAGCCAGGGGCTGTTACCCGTGTGCCCAGTGAAATAACAACTCATCTGCTGGCGCTCATCAGGAAAGAGGCAAAGAAGCCGGGGCTTGAGTCAGCAAAAGTGGCGCTTTTGGAAAAAATTGGTGGACAGGCAAAGGAACGAATTCTGAGCCACAGGCAAACAGCGGCAAATACCCGTTCCTTGCTGAATTATGTTATTAGACGTCTTAAAGATAACGATATGGGAGAGTTGGCAGACCAGACTGATACGCTTTTGAAGCAGATGTGCAATAAGGACCAGGATAGTTTTACGCCACTGACGCGGCTGCACGACGCGATCTACAACCGCGTTCTGGATAGCAATTTTATTGCTGATCTGGTGCACAACACACCAAAGCCAGTGCTGAAGTCTGCACAGTTAGTGAAAGCGGGTCTAGGCAAGTTTTTTGAAGTTCAGGTAGAAGGTGTGAAGGAATGCAGCGCCGAGGCGATTCATACTATGCTGAACGAAGACAAGCGGTTCTGGTTGCCTGAGTGCCAGGCTCTGATGGAGTTCACTGACGGACCATGTGAAGATGCGGTCGAAAACCTGAATAAGTTTCTGAGTGCCCCAACACGCACCGGATATGACGCTATAGCCGTCCCGATGATGGTTGTAAGAATCTGTAATACCATGAAGTATTTGCTGAACAGTCAGTACAGTGGCCAGGAACGCCTTCTTCCTAACACGAGCTATTTAAATAGTTTTTTTGAATACATGCAACAAGCAGACAGGAAATATAAGATCCTCATACAGGAAACCAATCGGGCGCACGGACCAGAAGGCACCGAACCCGAAAACCCCAACGCACCAGGCATAAAGGGGATAGAGTTTGGGCGAACTGAAATACCAAAAAACGCACATGCTGGTATTACACTTGACTATCAGCCCGCCAGTATCAGGTTTGAAGAGGGAACGAACAAGATCCCCAGTGATCGTCCGGCGGATCTCTATGTTCCACGGCTACAAGAACCAAGCCAGTCTCAGCGTGATGCACTGGAAAGAGGAATCCCGGTTGTTGGTGGCGTCTCGGGTTCAGCCAGCCTGGGCCTGTTTTTCCTGAAGTATCTGCTGGCGAACCTTGAAGGGGTTGATAGACCGGACCCCAAAAACTATATGCTCGCCACAACTATGTTTTTGAACTATGACGGCGGCCATTCGATCCATGAGGCGCTCTGGAGCGGGCATATGGTGGATAGACTTTATCCAGTGGGTAGTCTTCTTGGGCTGGCGAAAGAGGATCCAGATGGTAATCCATCTGATGAACTGGGTTACGTCTCTGACCTCAATGAGTTTATGGAGCTCTTCGATGGCACTGAGACCGGCACGGCTATGGAGCGGGCCAGCAAAACCGCATTTGATGCGACACTGGACTACTTTGACGCAAATAGTATCTACTCATCTGACAAAGAACTATAACGACATTGCCCAGTTGTTGCCTCTCTCCATTCCGCAGGAAAGCCTCAGACGTATTTTCATAGCCCTGCAGTACGATGAGGCGGTCTGCTTTGCCTATGCAGTTCCCCCCCGAATACCAAAGCAAACCGGCATTTGGCTGGGTAAAAGCTGGCAGTAAACCAGCGCTCTGGACCGCTACAGGAAGTGGTCGGGTCAACATCCATGGCGCTGTGAATCTGAAAACCTTCGACGCCCCCTTTATTAAACCCGCAACGGTCGATGGCCAGGCTCTATGCAGTCCTGTCTAAAATCGAGGACAGCAACCTGGGTACACGCATCATTCATGTCATCCGGGACAATGCGGCCTGTCACAAAGGAGCAGATGTCAGGGCCTTTCGTAAGCGTCCGCTCATCACCGCCTTACATGATTGTTTTTGATGAACTATTCTCCTCCTTGTTTTCTTTAAGGAGTATGTTTTGTCAAAGATTAGGAAGGTGCGGCGGCGATGGTCGCGGGAAGATAAACTAGCGATTATTAGTGAGATCGGTGTTGATGGATCAACTGTTCTTGATGTTTCGCGTCGGCATGACATGGACCGTCATTTGCTGAAACGTTGGGTCAGGCAAATGGGCCGCGAATCCAAAAAGAACGCTACGCCAGCTGCTTTCTTACCTCTTGTGGTTTGTGAGCCGGATCCAAACCTTGCTGAACCCTGTGTTTTGATTGAAGTTGGTTTGAGCAATGGACGTCGCCTGACGCTTTCCAGCAATCTGAGCAATGCGCGGATCCGGCGCTTTATTGTTTTGGTGGAAGCGGCATGATTGGACCGGGCACAGGAGTGCGGGTTTATCTGGCCTGCGGTGTTACTGAGATGAGAAAAGGCATTGCAGGACTGGCAGCACTTGCAGAAACGCCAGTTACGGCAGCGTCCGGCAAATGGAGCGGTGTTTGCGTTTCGCGGTCGGCGCGGAGATCGGATCAAACTGCTTTACCGGGATGGTCAGGGCTTTTGCCTTTACTACAAGGTGCTTGAGAAAGGTCGTTTCCCTTGGCCCTCGCCAGCTGATGGCGCGGCCAGACTGACGTCGGCACAACTGGCGATGCTGTGGGAAGGAGTTGACTGGGTGTGCCAGGCTAACTGGCAGAAGATAGGAGGTGCAAGTCCTCTGCAAAGAAGGTCTGGCAAACCACTTTGGCCCCGAGTCATGCGCCGTATTCCGCGAGGGATAAGGTGAAGCGTTGACAGGGGTGTGCGTAGGCCAGCCATTGAGCGGCGAAAAACCTGAGAATTGGAGTGCTGATGTTTCCAGTCAACAGAAAGCAACACGGCGCGATGCGATAATGCGAGCACCTTGCTGGCTCCACGCCGTCCTGGACCCTGGCATGCGCATACGTCTTTTGTACGGGACCTGGGAGATCTCCCCACCACCGCCGGGAGCCGTCCCGATGGTCGCTCAGGGAAGGCCGGAGGCCGACGCCTGAGATGTACGGTGCGGAGAAGTCAGAGAAGTTGATAGTACCGGGGAAGCCGGCGAACAAAGGCCGCAAAGGTGCTGCGGAGCCGGTGGAGGAAAGCGACGTGACCAAGGGAAAGACGCATTTGCAAAGCACGGTCCGGACCCAGAGCCGGACAGCCGTGTCACAGGCGCAGGCGCGTATACGAGAAGCAATCGGCAGAAAAGGAGAAACTGACTGCGCTGCTGCATCACCTTAGCATCGACGTTCTGCGAGCCGGGTTCTATAACTTGAAGAAACACGCTGCTGTGGGATTGGGTGAGGTGAGCTGGGATCACTACGCGAAGGACCTTGAGGCCAACCTCAAACGCCTTCACGAGAGGGTCCAAACAGGAGCGTATCGGGCGCTGCCATCGCGGCGGGTGTTTATTCCCAAACCGGATGGCAAGGAACGGCCTCTCGGCATTGCCGTGCTGGAAGACAAGATCGTTCAGGCGGCACTGGTCTTTGTTCTCACGCCTGTCGATAGTGTCCACGGAAGTGGTGTAATTTGTAGAAGTCTCGACTTGATCTTACACCGTCCCCTTTCAGTTGAACTAAAAGAGGACGGTGTATCTCTTGATAGAGAGTGTAATTATCCGTTTTGATGGTGGTGCAACCCCAACCTCAAAACGAAAGGCAACCACCATGTTGCATTCTACAGATAAAATC
>CANNAV010000233.1 GCA_947502585.1 uncultured Pseudovibrio sp. | reverse complement strand
TGGCCAGCGCTTCGTCAATTGCCTGGCTTTCGACATGCCAATGCGCCAAACGTAACAACTGGGAGTATTCGTGGGAACTGGTCGCCTCGGCCATTTTGCTCAGACCAATGTTCAGCCCCTGTGCAAGCAAAACGTTCAGCAAACCAATCCGGTCCTTGCAGGGCGCGCCGGTACGCAGATGCGTGAATGCATCCGTGAAGCCTGTGGTTTCGGCCACGTGCTGGAGGATGTCTGTAATCCGGGTATGGGGCAGGCGCCGATAAAGATCGAGCACAAGATCGCTGGCTTCATCGGGAACATTCGCTTTCAAACGTTCGATCCGCAGTTCGCCATTTTCGACGATACCGTTGGGAAGGGTACCATTTCTGACCGCTGAGGCGAGTCGGTCCAGACCATCCTGCAACCGGTGCTTTCGGTCCTTAATCCAGGCTTCGGGCTCTAGAGGAATAGCAAGGTCCGGCATCTTATTCACCACATCCAGAGGTACCAGGACTTTCCTGCTGTCGGCATAACGACGGGCATGATCCAGCCAGATATCGTTAGATCGGAAGGCTTCATGCAGCCGGCACATTACGGCCACGACCCAGAGCCGTTCCGTGTTGGTGTCCGGCTTTCGAAGCTGGTCCCGCCACTTCGATCGCGCTGGTAGGAAGGGTAAAGATTGATCTGGGACCTTCTTCCCCTCCCGGATGATAACCGTAGCATCAAGCAAGGGCTGGGCAACAGCGGCCCCCTTTATGTCTAATGCGCTTAACATGCGTTTCGCATAAAGCTTAAAGCTATGAAAAGCTTTCACAATATGGTCAGTCGGTTCGGCCTTGGCTGTTTGAGTTAACTGGGTCGCCATCGCGACAAGTGCCCCCAGTTTGTCCCAGCCGCAGGACGCATCAACAGCGCAAAGCAGGGCTGCGTCATCACCTCTTGCCATCAGCAAAGCTGTGCCCAGAGAACCCAGCTCGGCCAGGGTGCCAGCAATATCGGGGTATGTTCAGGATACGTGTAAAAAATTCCAAGACAGTCTTAAACCGCCACTGAGAGTGGTTTTGGTCGCAAGGGATCTGGCATTTCATCCATATCAATGGACCATTTTCCAAAGCGCAGAATATTCTCCCTCATGTATGGGCTGAGACTTCTGAGCTGTTCGGCAGTGATCTCAAAGCCTTCGGTTCTCATCTCATGTAGTACGTCGGTCAGATCAACTACATTTTGGAGCATTATGGCATTGGCGATGACATCCATGTATTTCATACGCTTAGACTGCTCGACCGGGTCGCCAGTTTTGATGGTTGTTCCACCAAATGCAATCCAGTCAAGGAAGCTATGGAAAGATTCAACCTTGGTTGTTTCTGCGCGAATTGAGAAACGGAAGCTTGTCTCAGAGATATAGCGCAGCAGAAAAAGTGTACGCTCGACCCGGCCTAACTCTCTGAAGGCGCGATAAAGCTTGTTCTTACGGCTTTTCGTGCCAAGCTTACGTAACAACATGGAAGGCAGGATCTTCCCAGCCTGAATAGACAGAACAATCTGCATCATGTCTGCCCAGTGCGTTTCGATTAGCTTCCAATCGATATCACCATTGAATAGAGCATCTATATGCTGGTACCTGGCCTGTTTATGCGGGCGGTAAAAAGTGACGTCATTCCAGTTGCGCATGCGTGGAAAGAGCTTAATGCCTAACAGATGTGCCAGGCCAAATATGGGTTCAGACTGCCCATGGGTGTCAGCATGTAAAGTATCGGGCTGGAGATCTGAGGTGTTTTGCCAAAGCCCGTCCAGAATGTAAACGCCTTCCCAAACCCCGCAGGCAATGAAATTGCAAAACAGAGCGATGTAATTATCAGAGATATGATGGTAGGCGATGCCGCCATATCCGCCATAGCGAATATGGTGCTCACCGAGCAGATTGTTCTCGACCAACGCCATATGAGTTCCATCAGCAATGGCGGCCTGACCCTGCCCCCAAAACTCAGTTAGGCTGAAGCGTTTGTATTCATTGATTAGATCTCTTAAAGCCGCTTCAAGTTTGTCGATGTTGATATGCTGCGCATTGATGCGACGTAAAGTTTGGCGGTCGACGGAACCGGGCGCGTGCCTGGCCATCTGACTGTCTCCGAGCAGGCAACCATTGCCAAAAATAGCGAACAGATATCGTGCGATTGGGTCGCTCAGCTTAGGCTGCGAACCAGAGGGCGGGCCAAAATGACGGGTATAGTTTGCCCAGTGGTTTGTGTGTTTGAGAATATCGAGCAAGTGCCTGTGTGGCATTCGGGCCTTCACTTCGGCTTGGAATGCTGCCAGATCATGCGGTTTGAGGGGTTTTTTCAAGCGTTTGAGATGGGGCACGCCGTTGCCATCAATGCTTAACTCGCTGTTATCGGGAAAATGGGCATCAGCCTGCCTGGTAGCTTCGGCCAGTTGTTCTTGCAACGTGGCAATGAAGTCTTCTGGGCAGCAAGGCAACCCAACTTGTGAGCAATAATCTTGAAGGCGCGGTTGACATCCTTCCCAAGACAAAAGTTGAGACCGTGGATCGCCATAGCTCTCACAGCCTTCCACGTAGGTGTCAATCAGCATTGAAAATTGACCCACTTTTTGCATCCAAAACTGACCCACCCTGTGGGCGAAAAAGGCCATGTCTGCGAGCGCTCGCAGACATGGCCTTTTTCGGTTCTTCTAATGTGTTACCGGGACGCTTTTGACTGGGCAAACCGGTATGAATCGTTTCCGGTTTCAAGAAGGGTGCAGTGGTGCGTAATGCGGTCGAGCAGAGCCGTTGTCATTTTCGCGTCGCCAAAGACGGAGACCCATTCATTAAAGGCAAGGTTGGTTGTAAATATGATGGATGTTGTCTCGTAAAGCTTTCCGATCAGGTGGAAGAGCATGGCGCCGCCGGATTTTGGGAAGGGGATGTATCCCAGTTCGTCTATAATGGGTTCGTCCCAACATAGGTACCAAGTGCGACACGTTATTTGAAATACTGCATTGATCCATAGAGATAATATGGGTTTCACTCCCCGTGAAAACACGACTCTGATCGAAAGCAGAATTCAAGGGTGGGATATAGAGGCCATGAAGTACGTTAAACAGTTATCGTTAAAATGAGCGTTTCCAGACTACGCAATGTTCAATGAATGTCACTGAATAAAAAACATCAAAACATACAAAATAAATGTGATTTTCGCATTTCATCAAATAGATATGCCGAAGGTTACCAAATTCGAAAATTTGAGGTGAGATTGACAAGATCCCTAGTTCTCGGACCCATGTCGTGTTTGGTACTTTTGTTGGGATCTACCCGTATTTCTCGAAAAACCAGTCCGACGACTGACTTCCCGTATCGACACCCCATCCGCCAGAACCCAACGACGGATCTTTGCAACACTTTCCATGACTAACACCTGGCTGGTTCTCCGTGCCCGAAAGACACGAAATCCTAACAAACAAGGCGGGTCATTTTTAAATGCAAATTATCCCGCCAGCTGGGTCAATTTTGCATGCTGATCAACAGTTTTGGTGGATAGACACGAAATAACTCGGACGGTTCTATTTGATATGCCCCCGTACCGTCTTCATTTGACCTTTTCGCCGAAACTCTGCCATTTTCAATAGCCTTGGCGAGTGTTGATTTTGCAATTCCTGCTGCTTTTGCTGCCTGTCCAAGTGTCAGAGCCATATGTCTACCTCAAGCCGTCCGATCGTACAGTTCTATATCGTACACCTGCTCAAATCTTTGCGCGGTTACAAAAGCCCTCAAAAGTCTTCTCAATTCCAGCCTTATCAAGCGGTATGCCCTGAGACTGGCACCAGTTCCGGAAGTCGGTCGCAATCATATCCTTATCCTTACCGTTGCCATATGTCCGGGCGATTTCATTCCATGGCTTAGAGAATTCAATCGAGCCGGCTGCTGGAAAGGTCAATGCCTGCATTTCAACAGTCCCATTGCGACGCGCCTTCCTGCCCACTTTTGAGCCTTGCAGCTCCTTCGCCGTCTTGGCTCGTTCTTCCTCCGTTCCAACATCCCATGACAGGCGCACAGCCACAACCGACCGGCTACGCTTGACCGGTTCATAAGACACCGTGAACCCAGACAACTGATTGACCTCGGCAATGGCTGGTTTGATGGCATAGCGGTTGAGGTCATTCCAGCGCGGCAGCTTTCCGGCCGGTACGCCAAGACGGTCTCGTAGCTCAGCCAGCTCAAAGACTTCACTCGACTTGTGCTGCATGTTTTTGCGCAATGCGACTATCTCATAGAGGCGCAATCCATAACGAGACTGGAAGGCAAGTACGGCTTGTCGCTTCAACACTGCCCAGTGATTAGACGCTTCCATAATTTCGAGTAAGACGGGAGAGAGGCGGAAGCGAAGCGCCCCAAGTTCAGCATCATAATCCCGGTCCACGGGACGTAGGGTTGAGCGGAACGGTATCCCGTCATAAGAGATAATTTACCTTTTCAAAACATCTATTCGAAAGTAGTTTCTCTGAGAGG
>CANNAV010000232.1 GCA_947502585.1 uncultured Pseudovibrio sp. | reverse complement strand
GCACCGGTAGCTCAGCTGGATAGAGCACCAGACTACGAATCTGGGGGTCGGGGGTTCGAATCCTCCCCGGTGCGCCAATTTGCTTTCCTTTAAAATTTTGACGATTTGTCAGGCAGATGAATTACGTCCTCCAGCCTCTTCGAGTGTTCAGTTGCTTGAGGCGAGAGTTTCTTCTTCCCTGTGCCCTCGTGGAAGGTTTTCCAGTAAAAACCTGATTATGTTCTCGCCCATCACTGCTGCGATCTGTTTATCTGAAAAACCTCTTTTTAAAAGTTCCTGTGTCAAAACCGCGTATTCGGATGTATCGAACGCGGTCGTAACGGCGCCATCGAAGTCAGACCCCAGCGCTACATGATCGATACCGGCAATTGAAACGGCATAATCAATTGAAGCTGCAACGCCCTTTGGGCTGATGTCGCAAGCTGCAGCATTCCAGAAACCGATACCAATCAACCCGCCATTTGCCGAAATTTTTCTGACCTGGGCATCTGTAAGATTGCGAGGTGTATCGCATATCCCCTTTAAACCTGTATGGGAAGCGACAACGGGTCGTGTTGCCATTGCCAGCACATCTTCAACCACTGCGGGCGCGGAATGAGCGACATCAATAACCATTTCCTTCTTCTCCATAAGCCGGACCACATCTTTGCCGAAGTCTGTCAGACCTACTTTAGATTGACCATGGAGAGAGCCACCCAGTTTATTGTCGAAGAAGTGCTGTAGGCCCATCAAACGCAACCCGCCCTCGTAAAGACGGTTCACGTTCCAGATATCACCATCCAGTGCATGTCCGCCTTCTGTACCTAAGATGCCAGCAATGATTTTGGAGCCCTGAGCTCTGGCTGTCAGGACAGCCTCCAGTTCTTCTCTATTATGTACAACAGCAATTGCTTCCGGATGCTTCTTCTCCAGGTCGTAAAGACGCTGCGCCTGCAACAGAGCGCGATCAGAAAGAGTGTTCAGCGCATTGGAAGGCCAGCTTTGCAACCAGCCCAGCAGGGTGATGTTGTCGAAGGCTTCAGCTGAATTCTTCTTGTAGTTCTGGCCACGGGGTGATTTGGTGACGCTGGTAAAGATTTGTACTCCAACATTACCTTTTCTGAAGCGTGGCAGGTCAGAGTGACCGATTGAAGACTCCTGAGATATGTTCCTGCCCCAGAGCAAAACGTCATTATGCAGGTCTGCAATCCGCAGCTGATCATGTAAAGCCTGTGCATCTACACTGATGGAATAGGGAGTGTGTTCGACAACCTGGTTTTGGAACTGATCAACATATTGGGCAATGTAACCTGATCGAATGATGCCATATCCAGCTGCGGCAAAAATTACAACGGCACCTAAACCAACCTTTAAATAAGAGATACCCATAAATACACACCCGATATGTTTGTAGTCATTGACTGAGAAATATCAGTTTACCCTAAGGCAAATTATACGTTTGTCCACCGGCTTCAACCATGGGAGGCCTTCGCTCGCGTCAGGTATAACATCTGTATCCTTGTCACTGACAGGAGCTTCTGAGTAAAATGAAAACGAATTTTAACGGTTCCATAAATAACTAAAGGCGAGAGGCGTCATTATGAACGCTCATCTACTGGTCGAGATTATTCGTTCACGTACATCAGCATCACTTAAGCTCATGAAAGCTCCCGGGCCGAATAAAGAGGAGATAGAGCTGATAGTTGAGGCTGCCGCCGCTGCACCTGACCACGGCTATCTACATCCGTTCCGAGTTTTGGAAATTACGACAGATGCCCGCAATGACCTGGGAGATCTTTTTGTAAAAGCCGTTGAAGAGATACAAGATGAACCAACCGAAGAAGCGCTTACCCGTGCAAGGGAAAAAGCGCATAAAGGACCTGTACTTCTGGTTTTAATCGGGTGTTTTCACGGCTCTGATGAGACCCGCATTCCCAAATACGAGCAAATGCTCTCAGCAGGTGCAGCTATGCAAAATATGGTACTTGTAGCTCATGCTATGGGGTATGCATCCCGGATTACCAGCGGTGACAGCGCACGCTCATCTGCCTTCCGCAAAGGGCTGGGCCTCTCAGAAAATGAAGAGTTCCTATGCTTTATCTCTCTTGGCAAGGTCGATGAAGCAAGACCTGCCAAGCGTAGACAAGAAGCCCGGGATATCCACTCAACCTGGATGCCGGAGTAAATTGATTACTTCGCCTTGGGACGAAACGACACAATCACTTGTGGATCTGTTTCGATGCGACCTGCGCCAATCAGGTCCAGGCAGTACGGCACCGCCTGGAACACCGCATCAAGGCAGGTCTTGATACTGGCTGGCTTGCCCGGCAGGTTGATGATGAGGCTCCTGCCACGAATTCCGGCTGTCTGACGTGAAAGAATAGCAGTCGGAACTTCCTTGAGAGACAGCTGACGCATCAGTTCACCAAACCCGCGAAGTTCTTTCTCCATCACCAGTTCCATCGCTTCTGGAGTCAGGTCGCGGGGAGAGGGGCCTGTTCCACCCGTTGTGAGGATCAGGTCGATACCCTCTTCATCAGCCAATTGTTTCAAAGTAGTGCTGACGCTTTCAATTCCATCCGGAATGATCTTGTGGATGGGCTCCCAGGGGCTGGTTACAGCTTCTTCGAGGTACTCGAGAATAGCTGGGCCACTTTTGTCTTCGTAAGTTCCGTCACTGGCGCGGTCAGAGATGGTAACAGCTGCAATTTTCATGGATATCTCTCGTAGATACGGATGATTGCAGCGAGAGTAAGCATGGAAATGCCTGGGTTCAAACATAAATTGCCTCCTCCTCCCCATGTGTTTCTCATTGTGTATTTTGACAGACTGACTTTAAACGTTGCTATCCCGTCATTACTGAAGTTTCAGGACGGTATTTGCGTAATCAGGGCAGAGGCTGCAAAAGATTGAGGTACATTTTGTTCGCAACAGTAATGGTCTCTTGCAAGTCCGATATTATCCTGGAGTGAGGCCATCTGCTGCCGGACTGGCTCAGGAAAAATGGAAAGCCTTCTGATAGGGTAAGTTCAGGAGGACTTCATGGGTCGAAAACATTATACGGAAGAGTTTAAACGGGAAGCGGCACGGCTGTTAGAAGTGAGTGCTCGGCCCATCCCTGAAATCGCCGCGGATCCTGGCGTGCGAGGAGCTACCTTGCGCCCTCTCTTATCAACTGCGTCAGCGGATCGGCCAAAAGACTGTTTTGACGAGCAACCTCAAGAACCTTATCATTTGCCATGGTGGTGTATCTCCAAGTGGGTAAAATATTGATTTGGTCTTCAATTATTCAACCCGATACGCTGCTATCTTAAAAGACCCGTACACCAGATTCAGTTATAGCTCGTTTGATCGGCTGGCGTTTCCCAAAGCTCATAGCGTGCAAAGTCGTTAGTCCTGGTTTGCGCAGCTATAGCAGCCTCCTTCAATGCCAGCAGCTGCGTCTTCAGCCCCACGCTTCGTATCCGTAACCTCTCCCATAAGTTCCACGACAGGAGTTTCAAGCTCCGGGTTGCCCGCCGCCTTCGAAGAACTCAAAAGGTCCTTTATCGACCTGGTGAGGGTAACGGCCTTTCCAGCCAGTTTGACACCGCTGCCGGCATGCTTAATCAATGTGCTGATATTGTCAAAATCGAGATCCATCGCTCTAACCTTGCTGCCATAACTAATACCAGCGGCACAACCAATAGGCGATCCTTTCGATGGAAAATAGGCCGCAAGCAGAGGCGTTAGAAGACAGTATTTTGTCTCTCTTCTAACGCTTAGTTTCTAAGGAGAAAGAAGATAGACCACTGTGCACGTTAATTTGCCCATCAATGCAAAATTTCGCGCCGCGCCACAGCAGGCACTGCATGAGTATCAACGTAGATACAGCTAAATTGCCCATCTTGCTGAGTTCTCTCAGGCTGCCGACAATCGCCCGTCTCTGGTCACAGTTTTGCGCAACAGCAGACAAGGAGGGCTGGCCCGCGAGCGTCTGATAGCAGCGCTATGTGAATTGGAGTTGAGCGAACGAGAACAGCGGCGCGTACAGCGGCACCTGGTCGCCGCCACACTGCCGCAGGGCAAGACCCTCGAAAGTTTCGACTTCTCCGTTGTTCCTACTGTGAGCAAAGCTCAGGTCAACGCTTTGGCTGAAGGCGATAGTTGGGTGAAAGATGGACATAATATACTGGCATTCGGCCCGCCAGGCGTGGGAAAAAGTCATTTGGCGGCGGCTATCGGCGACGAGCTGATCCAGCGTGGGTATCGTGTGTTAATGCTCAGAACATTCGATCTCATGCAACGCTTGCAGAGGGGCCGGCAAGACCTCAGCCTGGCGCAGGACATACACAAACTCGACAAGTTCGACCTGCTCATCCTCGACGACATTACCTATGTTCAGAAAGATCAGGCAGAAACCAGCGTGCTCTTCGAACTTATTGCCGCCCGCTATGAACCAAAGTCCATCATGATTACAGCGAACAGACCCTTCAGCAGGGCGATTTATTAATGTTAATTAACATATTGATTTTTTGTTTGAATTCTGAATCTATGGTTTCATGACAAAT
>CANNAV010000231.1 GCA_947502585.1 uncultured Pseudovibrio sp. | reverse complement strand
TGAAACAGGGCGGATCAAAACAATTGCATCACGGGACTGGGCAATAACAGGTCAATGATTATGCAGATTGGTATAACTATCCGCCGCCAAATAACCGCCCAAGCAGGTTCAGCGGACTGGTGCTTGTGTTATTGTGTGGTCGGGGCGCCGTTGCTGCCTGAACAGCAGGTGCTGGGGGCTGTGGTTGCTGAGGGGCTGCCACAAATGTTGGCCGACGAGGTGCGGGCGCAGTGCCTGGCTTCAGTAATGGTGATGTTTCCGCCAGGTTGATCGGCACACCCGGCAATCGTACAATCGGGATATTTTGATGCTCTGCCTCCATCACCCACGCCCAGATTTCCGCTGGCAAAGTACCCCCACTCACTTTCTTCATCGGTTTGTTGTCATCATTTCCAAGCCACACAGCAGTGGTGAGTGAGTTCGTATAACCAATGAACCATGCATCTTTATAGCCCTGTGTTGTACCGGTTTTGCCGCCTGCCGGACGTCCGGCCAATAACGCGCGTTTACCTGTGCCACCATAGATAGTTTGCGCCATCATGGTGTTGATTTCACTTAACTTATCTCCACGAATAACGCGCCCTGTACCATCGCCGGAGCGGCGATAAAGCACTTTGCCATTCTCGGTTCGAATTTGCCTCACCACATGAGGAATGACACCATATCCACCATTGGAGAAGGGCACATATGCAGCGGCAATCTCAAGCGGGGTAACCTCTGAAGTTCCAAGAGCGATGGACGGATTGGACTTGAGTGCAGATGTAATGCCCAGACGACGCGCTGTACGCGCCACATTCGCCGGACCAACCTCATGTGCCAGTTTGGCTGCGACAGTGTTGATTGAGAATGCAAGCGCTTGAGTTAACGTCACATCGCCATAATAGCGATTGGTGTAGTTCTTTGGCGTCCAGCCCCGGTAGGTGACGCGAGCATCCCGACGGATGGTATTGGGCGCCATACCCCGTTCCAGCGCCGCAAGATAAACAAACGGTTTGAAGGCAGATCCTGGCTGTCTGCGAGCATAAACAGCACGGTTGAACTGACTCTTTCGATAATCAACACCACCAACAAGAGCGCGAAGTGCACCACTGCGATTAAGCGTAACCACCGCGCCCTGCGTTACATTAAATTTCTGGCGGGACTCTGCAATTCGAGTGGTCAACGCATTTTCTGCAGCCTGCTGCATGTCCCAATCGATGGTGGTATCGACAATAATGTCCTCACTAATGGAGCCCACGAAGCCTGGCAGCAACTCCATAACGTAATCAGCAACATAATTGCCACTGCTGTTATTGTGGTTTGTGACCGCGTGTGCTGGATTAAGCAGGGCGTTCTTTGCGTTCTCAGCGGTGATGAAACCAGCCTTATGCATCGATGCGATCACAAGCTGAGCACGGCCCTCTGCAAGAGCAGCATTGCGTGTTGGTGCATATTTACTGGGCGCCTTCAGCAACCCCGCAATGGTTGCAGCTTCAGCCAGACTGATGAGATGAGCGGACTTGCCAAAATAAATTCGCGATGCTGCGTCAACACCATAAGCGCCAGCACCGAGATATACCCGGTTGAGGTACATCTCCAGAATTTCGTCTTTGCTGTAGTTCCATTCCAGCCATAGTGCCATCACCACTTCCTGCATCTTACGTTGCATGGTGCGCTCTGGCTTCAGGAACAGGTTTTTCGCCAGCTGCTGTGTGAGAGTTGATCCACCCTGTACAGTCCGCCCACTGGTGTAGTTGACAAAAGCAGCTCTAGCGAGGCCGATCGGGTCGATCCCGAAGTGATATCTGAATCGCCTGTCTTCGATAGCCATAACCGCTTCAGGCAAATACCTCGGTAACTGCTCCAGACGCACGGCTTCCCCGCCGGTATCTCCGCGATTGGCAATCAAGGTGCCGTTTGCAGAAACGATGCGTACATTAGGCGGGCGTTGCGGGACAGCCCACTCTGAAGCTGGCGGCAAATGCGCAGCGTAATAGGTGAGAATACCGCCAACAACGACGACACCCCAAATGCCAAGAACGGTGCTCCAATATATGGAAAAGCGGAAGGACTTCCATAAAAATCGTCGAAATTTGCCCTGCCTCTTTGGTTTACCAGAGGAGATTGCCGCATCAAGAGCCGCCAGCGTTTGCTGACGTGCCTTACGGCTCGGTTTCCTGGCAGGCTTTCTGGATGACACCCCTTGTGAAGGTGCAGGGCGTTGAGGAGCAGACTTCCTGACCTGTGCTGTTGGATTTCGTGGTGTGGAGCGTTGACCTGATGATGGCTGCTTGCTCGTAGTACTGACTTTGTTTGGACGGCGAATATAATCTTCGTCTTCCTCAGGTCGCAATGCGACGCCTTGTAAACGTGGGCGCTGAGGTTGTGCCGGGCGTTTCGGGCGCTGTCCATCAGGGTACTGAGGCGGACTTACGGAAGGGCGTTGCCCGGGACACACTGGCCTCCGTTGCCTGCCATCTCCATTTTGGCCTGTCGCCATAGCTCCAAAACACCCCAGTACTAATCACTCAAAATGCGGTCAGTTTTCCAGTTAAGGCCGAGTATGCCTGAATTAACTCAGCCTGCTGACCGCTTGGGAAGGAAGCCACAGCCTGGATACAAAACACGAACGATTTTAGGGAAACACGCTTAATTGAGCGTTAAATCATTGAAGAGAATTGTGTGCAGTTGGCTGGAAAATCTAATAACTATGCAGATATGTTAGCGTTATTGCGCAGATAAAAAAGGTCAGGAACCCACCCCTCCATTTTGATTAACTGACAGCACTGTGATCAGCTGGAGTACCGACCGGCATCCTCACCATAGTAGTTTACATAGCGCGAGTTCAGCTTGGACACCGGCATGATGATCAAAACATCAGTGGTGCCGAACTGGTGATCAACAACTGCTCCATTACCTATAAAGGCTCCAAGGCGAAGATATCCTTTGATTAAAGGCGGTAGAGAACGCAGTACAGCGCGTTGGTCCACCTGGTCTTTCGCAATACGGTTCATCTCCACATACTGCTCCGGCAGTGCTGACACTTGCCATTCTTCCGGCGCACCAGCAAAGTGATGCAGGAAGGAAAGTTGCTCAGCGAGCAATGTGGGGTCAGTGCCTTCTATAGACGCACAACCAATCATCACGTCTACATGGTGCATCAGCACATAAGACCAGATTCCGTGCCATAACAACTCAACGGTTTTCTTGGTACGGTAAGGCTTCAGAACACAAGAGCGGCCAAGTTCCATGAAATTCAGATCACTATGGCGATCCAGTATCCCCTGAATATCAAACTCGCCTGCCGTATAGAAACCGCCATTGAGCTGTGCCAGTTCCTGACGAAGCAATCTATATGTGCCTACAATTTGTGGCTTGAGCTTGGAAAGCGGATTGTTGCGAACCTGACTATTGTGATCAACGACGAGCAAATGATCGCAAATCTCGTCATAACTGTCGCGATCAAGACGAGATAACTGCGTTTGCGCATCTGCAATAGCAGACATCTCTTCATAAAACACTTCGTATCGCAAACGCTGAGATTGCTTGAGTTCTTTAGCACCGTTGGAAAGACGAGCCTCAAGTGAGCCGACTTTACCCAAGCTTTTTCCTGGTTCCGGTATTTTTGCAAGTATTGCCTGAGGTATCCACCGCGACGCAGGTCGCCCTGACAGTTTATTCGGTGTGAATTTTTTCAGTACTTTCAACGGGGAAATATGTCCAGATCCAGCCATACTATAATTATCTCATATTGCCTGGGTGTCTAAGAAATATTGCAATAATGAGAACGCCTTTCTGAATTTGCACCAATCGAGTCACCCATGTAAATTTTGGGCAGTCAATCTGTGATATAAGCCCATTTTAGGACAGTTGAGTGACATAACACCAACAATTACCAGCGTCACAACGCTCACATCTGCTGAACAATGCTGCCGCAGTGGTTAATCTGAGTATAACAACCACCACATGATATTGAACAGGCTAAATATGCCGATCTATCCCTTAGCATAGAGTTTTAGACTCAGCTCCTCCAAAAACTGAATGTTTTGGTTGGAATGGTTTCGTAGAAATTAGGCGCTTTGGCTAAGAAAGTTACCTTGCACTTTTCGGGTTTTGCTTAAAAAACCATCTGCTTCGGCCTTTAAAACGTCTTCTTTTGCGTTTG
Organism: uncultured Pseudovibrio sp.; assembly: GCA_947502585.1. Classification (GTDB taxonomy): domain Bacteria; phylum Pseudomonadota; class Alphaproteobacteria; order Rhizobiales; family Stappiaceae; genus Pseudovibrio. Next base: position 438 of record CANNAV010000231.1, on the reverse strand, counting down.
GAATGACATCTGCTGAAACAACATAAATTGGCACTTGAGGTGCTGATTTATCTTCTCCGCCTCTAATTTTGGGGAAAGCTTAGAACCCATTCAACCCAGGCATGTGGAGAACCATGAGCACGACATCAAACGAGCCGCTGGTGCTGAGAGAAACAGCCTTATGTCCATCCTCCACAAGTTCTGACCTGTGGCCCGGTTTGTCCAGCAATGTCCACACTAACATCCTGTAAATTGGATGACGTTGTTGCATAATAGAATATTTTTTCAGATAAGGTGGTCAGGACGCGCGGTTCCTGCGTTACACGAGCGTCACTTTATGCGAAGAAATTCTGGTTTGACGCCGTATTATTCTATTATGCCCCATGTGTGGATGCCCCAGAAAATGCAAGTTGTTTTTAAGGCGTTCGGACCTGTGATCAGATGCGGTCATGTGTAAGG
>CANNAV010000230.1 GCA_947502585.1 uncultured Pseudovibrio sp. | reverse complement strand
CCGGAACGCGAAACCGGCATCACTGAAATCAGAGAGAGTGCATGAAACAAGCGGACAACTTACTTGACAAACACCGCTATCCCTTAAACGATCATTGTTCTCATTTAGCTCACCATTAAAAAGGCTCTCTACATTTCTCAAAATCACATGATCAGGTAGATAACAAATGTGACTGTTCTTATAGGCAAAGGCTCGTAACTCAGTCATCGGAGCAAACCCTCCTTCACCTGCTGAAACAGACACTATCAAAGCAGGCTTGTGACCAGTTTCTTTTACACTCGCGAGCATGAGTAGATTTTTTAGACGAGGTGGAACCATCCCACCCCATTCTGGAGTAACAATGATGAAAGCGTCAGAAGATGCCAAGTTCTCTGAGATTTCAAACCATCCATCCCAAGAAGAATGTCCGTCCCACACTCCTTCATTCCATATCTCGATGTCAGCAGAACAAAGTTCAATTCTATCGACTTCACCAAAAGCATTCAGTACAGCAGGCATGCTAGACAGATAGTCTGTTATTCTACTGCTTTGAGACTTTTCTCTATGACTTCCGTTAATTAAACAAAGTTTCATTGTAAGTTTTCCGCCTCACTTAACGCTAAGTTTGTTTCACCTACAGGCAAAATCTGCTCACTATGTATTATGTAGTTCTTTATTGTCCCACCACGCCCCATGATTGAAACTACGCCTGTCTTCGAAATATTAATCGCCTTCATGTGCTCGGCACCGTAATAACAGGAGTCCAGCACATCCCCACTAACAATATCTCCTAAATATATCCTATTTGCGTAGTTAACAAAAATGACGTAAGAACCAAATACGACAAAATCTTCTACAGTATTTGCCTCAGAATCCACGAACTGAACATCGTGATACCATACACCATCTTCTCTATATACTTTATCTATTGCCGATCTATGCGTTACAAGCAATACATCAGGGCTTAACCACTTCATCCTCTTAGGCAGCTTACCTAAAGTCTTCTCAACAACCTGATGAGAGTTTGTATCAAGTAGATATATAGAGCCTCCTCGCTCACCAACTGCTAATATCTCTCCAGTCGGAGAAACTGCAATCGACCAGATCGGCTCAGCTGAGCGGAAAATTTCTATAGTCTTATCATTTAGGAGCTGAAGCACACGACCATCTTCAAGAGCAACGTAGAAGCAACTGGTCTTAATACTAAAAGAAATGTCCCTGACTGCTGCGGAGAAATCAAAAGTCTTAATCTTCTGATTATCTTTGATTAAATAGCCCTTACCGCAAGTTGAACCGAGTAATGCTTCACTATTTTTTCCGAGCTCAATTCGTTTGAAATATCCACCGTCCAATGAAAGCTTCTGTAAGACTTGAGCAGTTCCCACAACCACTGGCCCATCAGACTGCAAACCAATTCTTAAGACCAGCCCATCCTCACCACATGCAATAACATCATCATTATGGTTGCAGCACGACCAAACAGCTGGAGGTGTCTGTTTAAACTCAGAAATTCTCTCTCCAGTGTCACAGTTGAACTTAATGATTGATCCATCGCGAACCTGCACAAAAGCTATAGAGGGATCCGCCTCACTAAACTTCACCCATCTCGTCTTAAATGGAGCTTTAAATGCAACTTTTATTGGATTTAGGTTGGCTGGATTGATTTCATAGACGTTTCTATCAAAGCTCGATGCCAGCAAGCGTCCACCTTTGCTCCTCGTAACATGTTCAAGGTCATCATTAGTAAACAGCTCTCCAAATTCACAATCCAATGCAAAAGTATCAGTCTTACGAACAACAACTCTGACTAGAAACCGCTGATCACACGCTGCAACAAACTCATCTGGACCAACCTCCTCAAACCAATGAAAAGTTTCAACGATCTTGTGAGGAGAAACAAATGTCTCAACATGACCATTGGCATAAACACCAATGCAGCCATTGTTTGTTCCGAAAAGAGCATAACTACCACATGAAGAGTACTTAGTTGTTATGATGTCATAGAAAGAAGCTCGACCAGAACTTAAAACGTTACCCTGAAAGTCCAACTCAACAATGGAAGAGTTACCCGTCCGAGTGATCAATTTCGCTTCAGTTGGGTGAAGATCAACGGCCTGAGATGTCGAGTGAATAGGTTCGACATCGTCAATGCCTTCGAGGCGGATGTTTTTCCGAAAAATCTGACTGATGGAATTTTGATCATCATACGATCCGAGAAAGATCTCACGTCCACCACCCATTGCAGCGATTAGTTTACGCGCAGGACAAATGGAAATTCCGTCGATCATTCCATCGTGAGCTGCAAACTCACCTTGAACATCAAGTTGCTCATTTAGTATCAAAATCTTGCCGTATCGAGTGCCTGCGAACAGCATCTTGGCTTGGCCATCATATGCAAATGAGTTAGCCGACTGGTAGAACATATCCGCCCCCAGGAAGAAAAGATTAAAGCCGAGAGTTTCCCCTCGGCCGTATTCCATAAGTAAACAAACAACTATGTTTACTTCTCACCACGCACGCGGAGCTGCTTGTTTCCGCGAACACTATTCTTACCTGTACGCTTAGTAGTCTTTCTCAAAATAACCATGCTTATATCTCCTAATTAAAGCGTGAGTACTAAGGAAATGTACTTATTGACTAAATACACGTCAAACACAAAAGTGCTTAGATTAAATTTTCTAATTTTAGAATTTGCTTTTTACTTGATATTTAAGAGATTACTCTTCACAAAGATGAATAATGCATAAAAAATTTATAACTAACTCAAAGTAAGATATCCTGATATTCTCCGAATCAGAATTACAAAAAGGCGACCAAAGCGGAGATAAGATGAAGCTTCTGATACTATTTTTTGCAAATTTCATAGCGTCGATTGCGATGGGAATCTCACTCACAATTGTGCCTTGGGAACTCGCTCAAACCAGCGGTGGTGCAAAATTCTTAGCTTTTACGGCCACCTGGTCTACCGCAGTGTTAATATTTGTTTCCCCTATCGCCGGACGTTTAGTCGACAGCATATCACGACGCTATTCGCTAATATTATGCGTTGTTATCATGGCAGTCGTTTTACAGTTAGCTGCTATCGCTTATGGTAGCCAAGTATTCAAGGTTATCAGTTTAAGCGTTTTCTATTTCTGCTCCCAAATATTTTTCCTGTTTTTTTACAATGCATTAAGCGCATTCATACAAGAAATTTTCGACGATACAGAACGCGGCAAAGTGAATGGTTGGATGCAGGCCGAGATGCAGGCCGCGACTTTCGTCGTCGGCCTTCTAATGATTTATTTAGTAAATGAAAGAGATTTCCAACTTGCCCTTATGATAAATGGTGGCTTGCTGGTAATTGCTGCGATTTTACTCCGTTTAATTCCATACACACAGAAAAAGAGGCCCGCCCGAGCAAAGACTTCTAAAGATGTCTATCGCGTTATATTTAGTCGAATAGATCTAATTTTACTTGGCATTGGCGGCAACATTACCTTCGTCTGCGTAATGATGCTAAACATTATTCATCCAGTCTATTTCAACAACGTACTTAATCTGGAAATTGCAGCCTTAGCACAACTTTCCATATCTTTCGGCATAGGCGCGGGCTTGGGAGGTTTCTTTATTGGGAGGTTTGTTTCTGACACCTCCGCATTACCTATTATCAAAATCTGCCTTCTTGTCTATTCAGGATCACTTTTGACAATCTGCCTGAATCCTCAATTAGTGACAATCTTAGTACTGTATGGCGTTATGGGCGCTACCGGTTCTGCAATTCGAGTAGCCTACAATACCTACGTCATGAGTGTGATAGATACATCGATTTTCGGAAGTTATTTAGGTGTCATCAGCACACTAACTTATATACAACGAACTATATTTGGCCTCATGCTCGGCTTGATAATAAGTGCTTTCCCAAACTCAAACTATTACTGGTTTGCTTTTGCAATCATTTCATTTGGGGCTCTTTGTATTCTAATCGCTTCGGTAACCACATCTGAGCAAAAACTAAAAATGGAATACTAGGAAATCAAAACACCAATATTGGTTCTCTTATTGAAGAGCTTTGAGCGGGAAATAGAGACTGAAGATGTCTTCTATAGCAAAATTCTATGAGAATATACGGCACATAACCATCTTTCAGTCTTTATCGCTAAATCACCGCCTTTCGTTCTGGCTGAGTTAGCCAGTGCATGTTTTGTAGATGAGATTGGCAAGCCTGATCTTTGTGATGGCGAGTAACAGTCCTACACAGCGGATGAGTAAACCCATGTCATGTTTCTGATAGGCAAACACATGATAAGCTGGGCTCTATACTTTGACCCAGCTTTTGCCAAACGCACATTGGCGGCCAGCGATTTGCCTTTCGTTTTTTGGAGCTGAACCTGAGAGATAAGTCCATTGATCTTTATGAAGTTCACATTCTGTATGGAGTAGTAGGCACTATCTACCCAGCCCAGCGACCCGGTGTTGGCTGTACCTTCTAGCCCACGGTACAATTGCCATCCATCAAAGCTGGCCACATATGTGGTCAGCCATTTCGTAAGCGCCCGCTTAAGACCGCCTTACTTTATTGTTTTTCATAGGGTATTTTCCTCTTGAGTTTTATGGAGGATGG
>CANNAV010000229.1 GCA_947502585.1 uncultured Pseudovibrio sp. | reverse complement strand
GGATAGCAACATCAGGCTCAGCAAAGCTTCCAACGGATGTTGAAGGCCCTGCTTGCCACGTGGATCAGGGACTTCTCTCAGTAAAGCTCTCAGAGATTTTATCGGTTTCTTACAATAATTTGTCATGAAAACATAGATCCAGAATTCAAACAAAAAATCAATATGTTAATTAACATTAATAAATCGCCCTGACTCGTTTTTTCATGCGCTCTGGCTCTCCCCGGTTTCACCACAGCGCACGCGCGTCCTGACACAAGACAAATGTCCTGTCTGGAAGCCGGCTCCCTTGTGCAACGTGCTGGAGGCATTGTATTAAGCACTGGCGTTCGTACCTACGACCGCTTCGTAGCTGGCCTCCAGTTCTGTCAGCCATATGAACGCTTGATAAGCCGTCGGGTTCCCACGAAAGACCAGAAGCACTGCTTCATCGGCTATTCATGTGAGCCGGGATACAACAGCGGCGAAGGCCCATTTGGTTCCGATATATTCGATTAAGCCGCCTGTAGATCGCTGATAAAATCAAACTTACTGCTGTTGCACCGCCAGTCACAGCTGCAGTTACCCACATTCGAATCCCTCATCCAAACCCCAAGACACTTATTTTGCGCTCAGCCTAGCCAACAGATGGTTGAGAGCTTTTTTCTGCACCACCGTCAAGCAAAATTGTGCTCTTGATCACAGACAGGCAAGTAATAGCCAGAAACACAAAGACACGACATCAGCACCGACTAAACTTCATAGTTGCGAAATGAATATTTTGTGCTCCAAAACACATCTTACTAAATTTTTTCAAGTAAATATAAAATCACAAACGAACAACAACAAACAACAAACATAGAAGACAAATAATAAAAATAATAGTCTTCAATAATAATAATATAACTGCAAATTACAAGATGTAAGACGACACGGTGTTGCCTTTCATCAGTCTAAACTAAAAAGACACGCCGAAATAATAACGAGCATCGGCCCCCCCATCAGAAAGACTGCTCCTCGCCGTCTCTCGCTCTGAAAATGACCAGAACTGAAAGTAAGATCAATGAAAAAAATCGCTCTGACACTATCCGTACTCGGCCTCGTATCTGCTGCTTCCATCGCTCAGGCTGCTCTGGTAAACACAGGTGACCTGACCGCCTCCCAGGCAAAATCACTCGTACAGGACAAAGGTGCAATCGTCCTGGCAACCGGCCCAGGCCTTTATGATCGCTTTGTTGCAAACGCCTCCTATTGCGCAACACACGAAGAAACAGAACGCGCCTATGTGGTAACAAAAGACTCCAATAGCTCCCTCATCGGTTACACCTGCGTGATTAACAACAAAAACAACTAGTTCTCTAACTCGTCCAGGTTAGAAGCACTCCCCCTCAGCACCCCTGGGAAAGGCTATGCCTCTTAGTCTTTCCCTCCCCCATTCCCTTAAGAATTAAGAAAACGAAAGCTAAACCAATGAAAAAAATCGCTCTGACACTATCCGTCCTCAGCCTTGTATCTGTTGCTTCTGTTGCTCAGGCTATGAACCTTACCAGTACAACTGACCTCACAGGTTCCCAGGTTAAGTCTCTGGTGCAAGATAAAGGCGCGATCGTTCTCTCAACGGGCTCTGATCTTTATGACCGTTATGTCGCAAATAGCTCTTACTGTAACCCAAGCGAAGATACACAGCGCGCCTACGTCGTAACAAAAGACTCCAATAGCTCTCTCATCGGTTACACCTGCGTTGCCGGAAACGACGAAAACTAAGACCTTGAGTGTATTCCGTTTGATTAGGTGCAATCGGACGACAGGAATTCGCCCCAACAAAGATGCCGGATCGCGACGCCTGAATTTAAATGAATGCGACGTGCCCTAACTCGCATCATATTAGTCCCCTTCTCTTCAAAAAACCCCGATCTTCTCACGAAGACCGGGGTTTTCCGTTGCCAATTCGATCAGACAAACGTTCTTAAAGCGGAATATTAGCGTGCTTGCGCCAGGGCATTTGCTGGTTCTTGGTCCGCAACATCGCAAGCGCTCTGGAGATACGCATCCGCGTAGCTTGCGGCATGATCACTTCATCAATGTAGCCACGTTCTGCGGCAACAAACGGGTTTGTAAACCGTTCTTCATAATCCTTGGTGCGTTCAGCAATCTTCTCAGCATCACCCAGCTCCTTGCGATAAAGGATCTCAACGGCACCCTTTGAACCCATCACAGCAATCTCAGCAGATGGCCATGCATAGTTCACATCACCGCGAATATGCTTGGAGCTCATCACATCATATGCGCCGCCATAAGCTTTACGTGTGATCACTGTGACTTTCGGAACAGTCGCCTCACCAAATGCGAACAGCAGCTTTGCACCATGCTTGATCAGCCCGCCATATTCCTGCGCAGTCCCCGGCAAGAAGCCAGGAACATCCACGAAAGTTACCAGCGGAATGTTGAAGCAGTCACAAAAACGAACAAAGCGCGCAGCCTTACGACTTGCATCACTGTCCAGCCCCCCCGCAAGAACCATCGGCTGGTTGGCAACGATTCCAACTGTGCGTCCTTCTACGCGACCGAAGCCAGTGATGATGTTTCCGGCAAAACTCTCCTGAATCTCGAAAAAATCCTGCTCATCAACAGTCTTCAGGATCAACTCCCGCATGTCATACGGTTTGTTCGGATTATCTGGTACCAGTGTATTGAGACTCTCATCCAGACGAGATGGATCGTCATAAACGGAAAGCTCAGGCAAGGGTGCCTGATTGTTCATCGGCAAATAATCCACAAGACGGCGGATCTGCAATAGCGCATCAACGTCATTGTCAAATGCACCATCTGCGATGGAGGATTTCGTCGTGTGAATGCCAGCACCGCCAAGCTCCTCTGCCGTTATGGTTTCATTGGTCACTGTTTTCACAACATCAGGACCAGTCACGAACATGTAAGAGGTATCACGCACCATAAAGATAAAGTCGGTTATGGCAGGTGAATACACATCACCACCGGCACATGGACCCATAATCACGGAAATCTGCGGAATAACGCCGGATGCCTGAATGTTGCGCCAGAAAACTTCACCGTATCCGCCGAGCGCAGCAACACCTTCCTGAATACGTGCACCGCCTGCATCAAAAATCCCGATAATTGGCGCTCGGTTCTGCAAGGCCATATCCTGGATCTTCATGATCTTCTCGGCATGTGTCTCAGAGAGCGATCCGCCGAACACAGTGAAGTCTTTAGAAAAAAGGTAAACGGTACGACCGTTTATGGTTCCCCAACCAGCTACAACACCATCCCCCGGGAAATGTGTTTCCTCCATACCAAACTCGGTACACCGGTGCTGTTTAAACATATCGAATTCTTCGAAGGAATCTTCATCTAACAGAATTTCAATGCGCTCTCGTGCGGTGAGTTTTCCGCGTTTGTGTTGCGCATCAATCCGGTGCTGTCCCCCACCAAGCCGTGCCTCATCACGCCTTTTTTCTAATTCAGCCAGAACTTCCTTCATACGATATCTCAGCTCCCAATATAACTGAGTTATCTCCTAGCACGCCCCTAAGCAATAAAACCAGTAAGCCGTTGGATTGAGTAGGCTATAAGGTTGCAACCGGCTTCAGTCTCACCCCAACACACCAAAAGCGTGGAAGATCAAGCGTTCTTTGGTACCTTGACAGCCAGTACCTACTCTGCCTCATCAGCACTTCCAGCATTGAGCAATCCATACTTTTCTTCGCCTATTTGCTCAAGAAGTTCCAATTGGGTCTCAAGGAAATCACAATGGCCTTCCTCATTTTCCAATAATGTGTCAAAAAGACCCATAGTGACGAAGTCTCCCTGTTGCTCACAGAACACGCGGGATTCGCTGTAGTACACAATCGCTTCCCGCTCTCCTGCCAGATCCGCTTCCAACACTTCCTTCACTGCACAGCCGATGCGTAAAGGCGCGATATGCTGCAGGTTTGGATGCCCTTCCAGAAAGACGACCCTTTTGACCAGACGGTCCGCATGATTCATTTCTTCCATCGATTCAGCCCGCTCTTTCCTGGCAAGTTTTGTATAACCCCAGTCTTCAAGCAATCTGAAGTGCACCCAATATTGATTAACAGCTCCAAGTTCCATGGAAATGGCTTTGTTCAAACGTTCAATGACACCGTCTTTTGCTTTCATGAGATTTCAGTGCAAGCACTGCTCCTTGGGAATACAGGTGAAAGACTAATCGTTTTAAACCGCCCCTCAAACAAGCTTTGATCCCTTAAACATAGATCAACCAAACCCACCGCCAACTCAAATCCCTAATCGTTCCTAATGAAGCATTAGCCTGACACAAACAACTTTAGGCCAACAAAAAAGAGCCACCCAAAGGGACAGCTCTTTTTGATATATACAATCGGTCAGGAGTATTATCCGCCAGTATCAGCCGAGTTTGCATTCAATGCGCCGTAGCGCTGCTCCCAATTTTTTCAAGGAAGACCTACTGAGCTTCAAGAAAATCGATGTGATCTTCTTCATCAGTGAAGCGGGACACTTCGATTTGGAGTATGGGACACATGAACCTGGAACACTCCAGTTTTAGGGGTCTTTTTGCCCTATAAGGGCGTGAAGCGCATTTTTTCATTCTCTTTATGCTTAGTGCCCACCTTCGAAGATCTAACTTCGAACC
>CANNAV010000228.1 GCA_947502585.1 uncultured Pseudovibrio sp. | reverse complement strand
CTGAAACAGGGCGGATCAAAACAATTGCATCACGGGACTGGGCAATAACAGGTCAATGATTATGCAGATTGGTATAATCACACTCGCTGCCCCTTCTTTGCTTTTCAACGAGGGCACCGCACAACAGAGCGGATTTCAGCCAATAGAAGTCCGCTCCACGGAAATTAATCACTTCAGATTTTCTGGCGTTCAATCTGAGCAATACGGCCCTCTCATGTTTCTCGGAGGTCTTGAGCTAAGCAGCTCAAACAGGCGCTTCGGTGGCTATTCCGGCTTGCTTACACTCAACGATGGCGCCGATATCATTGCCGTCTCCGATCGCGGCCACTGGTTACGTGGCAAACTCTCACAGTCCAGCCGGGGAAAGCCTCTCATGCTCCTGGGAGCTGAAACAGCCACTCTGCTGGATAGTCAGGGCAGAAAGCTCAAACGCACGCACAGAGCCGACACAGAGGGCCTGAGTATCGGCTTTTCCGCCAACGCACCCCGCATTTTCGTCAGTCATGAAGGAAAAGGCGGGATCATGACGTACCCGCTTAACCTGAAAACGGGCGAAGAACGCGCAAAGCACATTCTTATTCCCAAAGAAGTCAATGGCCTGGCAAAGAACAAAAGTCTTGAGGCTGTTGCTGTTACTCCTCCCAACTCCCCACTTTCCGGAGCCATTATAACAATTGCCGAACGCGGAAAATCTCTGAAGCACAACAGACCAGCGTGGATCATCGGAGGTCCGCAACCGGGGAAATTCTGGATAGGAAAGCAGGGTAACTACGATATTACGGACGCCGCCTTCCTTCCCAACGGCGACCTCTTGATCCTGGAGCGTTTATTCAACCTCTCGGAAGGCCTTGGGATGCGCATCAGGCAGTTGGCTGGCACTAATCTGAGGCCAGACCATCTCCACACAGGTAAAACGCTCCTGACCGCCGATTTCAGTTATCAGATTGATAATATGGAAGCCCTGAGCGTGCACAAAAACGCTTTTGGCGAGACTGTTCTGACACTCATGTCAGATGATAATCGCTCGTTCCTTCAGCGGACCTTGCTGCTGCGCTTCGTCCTGACGAACAACCAGCCTTTCAGAGAGCCGTTCGTACGTGCGCCCAAAGAGGTAAAGGTTGTCCCGGTTCCAGAACCGAAGCCCCGGTAAGCAGCTACTGCAGTTGACAGCTGCACCGACATTTAATTCCTAAAAAAAAGGCACCGGGATTAAATCCGCTGCCTTTTCAATTTATTGTCAACTGAACAGCTTATCCGCGCTGCGGAGCAGGTACTGCGCCGATCACTCCCAAAGCGACGCGGTATGGGACAAGCATGATCATCGCAACGATGATCTTTACACTGAAGTCGCCAATCGCCCATGAGACCCAGCGAGGAACTTCCGGAGTAAACACACCAAACAATGGTGCAGCTTCTGTTGCAAATGCGTTGTGATAACCCAGAAACGCAAATTGTGCAGCAAAAGCAAGGCTAAAGAACAGAGCGGTGTCAAGCATGGTGCCAAGTGCAGAAGAGACGACAGGCGCCCTCCACCAACGGCCAGCGCGAAGACGGTGGAACACAGTGACATCCAGCAATTGAGCAATCAGGAAAGCACTGCCTGACGCAATTGCAATGCGCGATGTCGCCAGAACAATAGACAAAGCAACAGCAACAGCGAAGCCAGCGTACACTACTTTGCGTGCAGCAGCAGGACCAAACTGTCGGTTAATCAAATCAGTTACAAGGAATGCCACTGGATAAGTGAATGCACCCCAGGTAAGCAGGTCTGCCAGATTAACTGACCCGAGCATTCCCTGAACAGGAAACTGGACGAGGTAGTTCGACGCTACGACCACCGCAGTCATTGCCATAATGGCAAGAGCCAGTGGTCGGGCAGTATTCGACTTAGTCATGCTCAATCCCTTTCAAGAAGGATGTGATTAAGCAGCTGCCTGGCGGCGCTTGATTTCAGTGCGTAGCAGACGTGCTTTTGGAGAAAGCTCAGCTTCTACAGCTTTCATCAGGAATGCGTCCAGACCACCACGGTGCTCAACTGAACGCAGCGCGTGTGCAGAGATGCGCAGCTTGTAGGTTTCGCCGAGAGTATCGCTCATCAGGGAAACGTTGCAGAGGTTTGGCAAGAACCGACGACGGCTCCTGTTGTTTGCGTGAGACACGTTATTGCCGGTCATCACGTCTTTACCGGTAAGTTCGCAGCGGCGTGCCATGAGGGTCACCCTTTATAATTTGTAGGCGCCCTCATTCTTGGGCGCATTCTGTTAAAACCGGCAGGTCGCGGACGCCATAGTCACGCGAAACCACCTCCGGCCCTGTACGGAAAAGTTGGCTTGCTATAATTAGTACAGCAGAATTCGTCAAGGCTTTGCTGACTATTTGCCTGTTCGAGGCCCATTTTTCAATCAAAACCCGAACAAACTCACATCTCTTAACCACCGTGTTACGATCTTTGAGTAGTTTAATGTTTCAATGAATTTGATTTTTTGTTCAGTTTCCTGAGTTCTCAGGCCGTCAGGCGCCCATGTCTGCAGCTGCGGAGGTACAGTATCGTGCGAGTAACCTTTCCCAGGATTTGCAGTTTCCTTTGCAAATCGAGCGTTATAACCGTCGCAGCACTCTCGTTTGGCACGCTATCCACAGCTGCATTGGGGAAAACAGAGCGCCTCGGCGGTGTCTACAATATTTCTTATGCAGGCTTCACTGTGGGAAAAGGCTCTTTTTCGCTTATTCTCAGGGATAATGCGTATTCCGCAAAAGTAGGTATGGAGCCCGCTGGCATTGGAACACTCTTCTCCACAGGCAAAGGCGGCGCACACGCCACCGGTTGGATGAAGGGCGAAAAGGTTCTGCCAAGCACATACACCATGGCCTCTCATGCATCCAACCGGGACTTCTATGTCAATCTCGGTCAGGGGTCCGGCCATGTCCGCACAACTCAGGTCACTCCCAAATACAAACCTTCAAGGACCCGCGTTAAGGTAACTGGCAAGCATAAACTCAATGCTATGGACCCGTTAAGTGCCGCAATTGTACGCGCACCGTCCCACTCTGAAGTGCTCGATCCATCAGTATGTGATCGCAAGCTGCCAATCTACGATGGCTGGGCACGCTTTAATATTAATATGAAATTCAAGGAAGTGCGCGAAGTATCCGGCAAAGGCTATAACGGCCCAGTCGTCGTCTGTTCAGCACGCTGGGAGCCCGTTGCCGGGCACCGTCCAGAACGGAAAGCCGTTCAGTACCTGGCCAAAAATTCAAACATTGAGACATGGCTGGCACCAATCGGAAACACCAGTATTCTTATTCCTTATAAGGTCTCCATTCCAACATCGACAGGCACACTTGTACTGGAAGCAGCAAAACTCAATATGCCGCAACCGCCAAGGCTTCGTAATAAAACAGCTTTTAGGTAGGATTTTCACGTTAATCCCAGATCTTCTTGTCTGAAGAGCTTCAAACACCCACATTTGTGATGCCAGGCCTTGACAGATGACCCAGCTGTCGCCAGTGTCGCGCCAAAATTGCAGTGCGGTCGAACGCCTCATATTCGGCGGGACAAGCCAGCTGATTGTTACGAGTGAATATCCAAAATGCGCAGTTACCTCGAATTCGAAAAACCAGTTGCTGACCTTGAAGGTAAAGTCCAGGAATTGAAAATCCTGGCTGAAGGTGGGGAAGCGGTTGATGTGGAAGACGAGATTGCCCGTCTTCAGGAAAAAGCAGATCACGCACTCAGCGACATTTATTCCCGCCTGACGCCCTGGCAAAAAACACTGGTGGCTCGCCACCCGGATCGCCCGCATTCGCTGGACTATATCAATGCGCTGATCTCAGATTTCACACCTCTTGCTGGCGACCGCAAGTTCTCTGAGGATTGTGCAGTTATTGCAGGCTTTGGCCGTTTTCGCGGACAGTCAATAGCTATTCTTGGTCAGGAAAAAGGCAACAACACCGAAAGCCGCCTTAAGCATAACTTCGGCATGGCACGTCCGGAAGGTTATCGTAAAGCCGTTCGCATCATGGAACTGGCAGATCGTTTCAACATCCCTGTTGTTTCTTTCGTAGACACCGCAGGTGCATATCCGGGTATTGGCGCTGAAGAGCGCGGCCAGGCAGAAGCGATCGCACGCTCAACGGACATGTGCCTAGGCCTTGGCGTTCCAAACATCTCCATCGTTATTGGGGAAGGTGGCTCCGGTGGTGCTATTGCAATTGCAACCACTAACCATGTGGCAATGCTGGAACATTCCATCTACTCTGTGATCTCTCCGGAAGCAGGCGCCTCCATTCTCTGGCGCGACAGCACCCGTGCGCAGGACGCCGCAACCAACATGAAGATTACTGCAGAAGACCTTTCCGGCTTCCGCGTCATTGATGAGATCATCAAAGAGCCAATCGGCGGCGCACACCGTGCAAAAGAGATCGTGATTGATCGCGCCGGCAGCTCCATTGAAACCGCTCTGAGCAAGATGGCAGGCCAGTCTCCGGACGCACTTAAAAAACAACGTCGAGAGAAGTTCTTACGCATAGGTCGTGATCTCGGCTGATTCGAACCTGTGTTTTATTGTTGGTATCCATAAAATTTTGGCTCTTTATGGGTTCCGGGGAGTTGGGGTTATTAAGATACTATTGATGGAAATGACCATCGTCGATCTGTAAA
>CANNAV010000227.1 GCA_947502585.1 uncultured Pseudovibrio sp. | reverse complement strand
CTACATCTTCCTGTCTCGCCCTCTTCAGAAAATAGAGAAAAATGAGAGACCCGGACAACTTCCCTGACACAGAGGGGCCTGCTCCATGAGCTCGGTAAGCCCATATCCAATGTTGCTGATGATCCCTCCGGCAATCCCTATACCAATGGGCACATTATCAACCGGACGAACCTCCCCTCGTTGTATGTCCTCAATGTTGACAGTGGCTGTGGGGAAGAAAAACATACCGTAAACAAGCCACCCCAAGAAGACTTGTTGCCAGTTAATTGCTTTCGCACCATTAAAAACAGACTGTACAGTAACGATGATGACACCGAGCAATAGCCCAATGCTAATCATCGTTTCAAAATCTCCAGAGCCAGTAATCATTGCTATGGAGATCAATACTTGCTCTAAGAAGGCTGCATCACCAATGGAGTAAAGTGTAAAATCCATTACACCGCTCCCTTAGGTAAGCCGTACTGCAATGATCTAGTGTTTCTTAGGACCTCACGCCAATAGAAAGTCTTCTCTGCGATACTACCATGCTCATCGATCAGCGCTTGGTATTGTATCCCAAGAACGCTCTGGCTTCGACTAAGCTGGTCATGAACCTTTGATAGGTATGGAGAAGCGTCTTTTTTCGACAACGCAGTGCGCGCTGCGCGAAAGAGCTGCAGTACAGTATCATAGATCATTGAAACAGCTATCGTAGCAGCAACCTCTTGAGCAAATAAGCGAGCTGAGTCCTCACTTAGCGAGCCTATGTTGTAAAACATCCCTCCCATCCCGCTTGGAAGGAGACCAAGGAAGTTCCTTTCCTTGGCTGTTAGAAGTTGGTCAGTAGTTTTTAGCTTTGCTACAATTCCAATATTCGATCCATTGCCAAGCAACATCTCTTCAACTTGCTGTTTGAAGCCAGTGATTTTCTCAGACTTCAGGTTTACCTTAGTGCAAAGATCATCGTCCTCTATGCAGTTATAGATTTCCAGATCACCGCCTTGTATCAGATCTTGAAGAGTTATCAGGTTCCCCTCCAAATAGGTGATCGCATTCGTCTTTTGATCAGGAGCCGGAGAATTAGGATCAGGTATTAGGTCTCCCACGATCACGGTGCCCGTAATAGACATAATCGACCTCATCAAATTGTCATCGCCAAAGGAAAACCAGCTTTTAACCCCGCCATCGTTCAACGCCTGCCAAACGATATTTCCCATCAAGTCTTTCAGCTTTTCTGGATTGTTCTCCTTCAGGTTTTCTTTTGTTGATTTTCCTCCAGGTTTCGTAATCGCATCAAAGATATCTTTCGATAGTCCTTGTCTGTTTTCGACTAATGAACCATCGACCTTTCCTTTCAGCTCCATCCCGCTTGACACGTTCTTCACTAGCCCCTGTGCTAATTGACAGGAGTTGCCAAAGTGCTGATTAAGCTGCTGAACTTTCTTCTGGAGCGCTTCAATCATACTGGAGCAGCTTTCACACACGTTAGCCAATGCTAACTGAAACGCATAACCAGCTGCATTAGCTGCAACTGACCGCATCAACTGAACTAATTGATCAGCGTTGATGAAAGAGAATGAACCACCAAAGAAGTCAATGCCCCCACATCCAGCTTTCCAGCTTGGGGGAGTAAATGATACGAGATTCTCATTGTAGATCTTTACCTTTGTTGTAGCACGACCACCGGCCAGAACCCCCCTCCTCTGTGTCTCATGAACTCCGGCCGCCGTGACATTGGTCATGCCATCAAAGACTTTATTCAGCTGCGTTTCTATTCCCCCTGCACTCGCCTGAGAAGAGATCAGGCTAGCAGATAACAACACAGCGGCAATTTTCTTTCCGATACGAAGAGACATCACTGCCCTCCTCTCTGTATATTTGATTTAAGTGCTTTCAAAAGATCTTTCGGAGGGACAAATTCATCTCCAGAAACTGTCGGCATACCTTCAATGGATTGCCCGTCGATCCCAAGCCTGTCAGCCAGGTTATTGGCAAGGTCCGTCAGCGGGCGCGTTTCATTGAACTGCTCGTTTGTAATCCACCCAGCTTTAAGTGATGCGATCAGCACGCGCTGATAAATCTGTGGGAGTGCCATTGCTCCTTGGCCAATCGGCGCAAATTCACCCTCATCAGACACCAAGAATACAGCTGGCAAAACCTGAACTCCGAGCATTTCAGCATGCCCATCATCAGCATTAAAAGGACGAGGTTGCAGGCCAGGAATAGGTTTTCCGTCCAAGGATATGCGCAACACTGAGAAACCCATGTTGTCTTCGATGAGGTTCATGATGCTGTCTTGGGTATAACAGAGCTCACAATCGGACTGGAAGAAGTAGAAAAACCCAACTTTCTCCGTCAGGCTTCTCAGAAGTTTCTCTCTTTTCCGGCCCGCAATACGATCTAAATGTTGAGTAGCAAAGCTGGCGGAGGGACGCCGTGCCAGTTCATCAAGGTTCGGGTTCCCAACCGTTACAACCTGAGACACTTCCGCGAACGTTTGAGAGCGATCCATCGCTATTCGTTGAAGCATCAAATAGGCTTCAACGTTTTCGAGAGTAGGATTATCCATCGCCGCATCGAGGTAACGCGGCATATTCTCCCTTAGCCAAGCAGCGTTTAATCTTAGTGGAAACTCAGGAGCGCTTTCTATCTGTGGCTCTGTCTGCTCAGGTGTCGAGATAACAACTTGTGGAACCGTAATTTCCGGTTCCGGTTCCAGCTCTTCTTCATCCGGTTCCTCTTTATACCAGAACCAACCTTCTTCAGACCGATTAAAGAAGCCTTCCTCCTGGCTTTGTGACCACGAAACAGTGGCGCAAAAGCATAGGGCGAGGAAACCCAATGTCCCAATGGTACGTTTCATCCTGCAAGCTCCGTTTCAATAAAGGGAAACTTGCACATTCAAAGGAGAACTGTAGCGAGCTTGATGCTGCTTTCGTGAACTTTTGACAAATTACTTAAATGAACAAAGCTTGCATACCAGTTGGCGCGGCGAAACTTGTTCTCATAATACAATCGCGCCCCTACTTTTGTCTCGTCAAAACAAATCTATCTAGTTGTTTCTATTGACTTTTTTTGTTTATTTAGATGGTTAGCTGTGCTTGCATAAGGCCCAGAAACCACCAATCCTGTGAGGTTGATATGTTCAATGAATTGGCTAGCGTACAGGTCACTGACTATTCTGATCACACTCCGTTAGATCCTTCCGCAGCCGCCATGCTTATGCTGTAGGGAGGACGGTTGGGTTTGGGCAACACTGATCTGGCTGAAATTGCAGGTGTAAAAGAAATCATAGTTGAAGGTTGGTGGGAGGGCGGCACACTTCCACCTGAAGGTTTCCTTGCTATCTTGCACTTTGGATCCCGATTGGCGGCACACAACGCTGACCTGTTCGTAAAGCAGTGCTTTGCGGGTCGGACGACGTTTCCTGTTTTTAAGGACAACGAAACCGCGCGTATATTCGAGCGTCGTGAACAAGCAGAGGGATTACACATGTGGCCTCAATTGGGACATGCGGTAGGTATGTTTGCAGCGATTAGTAATCTTTCCATCCAGCTGGCACATGAAACTGTAGGGACTCTTATTGACGAGCAACAGTCAGCTATTGAACCTCATCATGTAAGCGACCTTGACACGCCCGTGTTCGAGACAGCCTTCTTCGGTGATCTTCCATACGAAGCATTTCGCTGGGGTATACGACCTCCCTCCCCTACCCTTCGCTTGGTGAAATAATCTGCAAAGAGATCAATCTCATACCTCATGCAGGTCGTTTATTTTAAAAGACTTCAAATTGTGGGCGAAGGTCGAGGGCCTTCCGACGTTTTGTTGGTATCAGTTCCATTCGAAAGACAGTTCTTGGGAGCCCCTTCAAGCAGACCAAGATACTTCAGAGACACCCACTTCTTGGGGAGTAAGACAATTGATTTATGGATATTGTACTCAATTAGATACTGATGCGGCGATGCATATGGGTAACGAATTTGTTCCCCATAATTGTGATCGAGTAGTTGTCGAGCGTATACAATCTCCAAGCCGAGCACGATCCGAACTTGCAGGTATCCTTAGTTCTTGCAAAGAGGGTGATAAGATAATTGTGCGTCAACTGAGCGATCTATCCTGGCGCTTGCCGGATCTGATCACAACTCTTGAATCCTTAAGTAAGCGAGGAATTGAGCTGGTTGATTTATCGAGCGGCCTACGGCTTCAAGATGCAACAGCAGCTGATCTCTGCGGTGCTCTTGCCAAGCACTCCCAAGCGGTTATGCAATTGAGATCGGTATACAAACACTTACAGACGAACAAACCCGTTGGTCGTCCATCTGAAATCTCTGACGAGCAGTGGAAAGACATTAAGGAGGACTTAGTGCAAGGGAAGTCTGTTAAGGACGCTGCCGAAAAGTGGAAAGTTAAACCACAGGCGATCTATTATCGAAGACGACGCGATGCTGAGGAAGCTGCAACCAGTCGCGAACAGGATCCAAGACAGGGGGATATTGAGTATTATCTCAAACTTCTCTCTCAGCCTCGTAATGTGGATTCTGAGTGTTCCACCCTCCCTTGAATTAAGTCCAGACGCAGGGCCACGGAAGTTCCCGAACTTCGTCCCATCAATCCCCGGCCAGCCGCACTGCAGGTGCTTTTTACAGCTGTAAAAACCACCGCGCTGATCTCTCAAAAGCCTTCAACACCAAGCGCCAGCCCGAAACAGCAGGGC
>CANNAV010000226.1 GCA_947502585.1 uncultured Pseudovibrio sp. | reverse complement strand
CGCTACAAACAAGTCTTCGGGCCCACACTCAGGTCCCGTAAATTGGAAAACCAGAAGACGGAAGCCAGGATCAATGTCTCCGTCCTCAACAAAATGACCGCCCTCGGACGTCCTGCATTCGAGCGTATCAGTGCGACCTGAATTGGCTGGGTAAGGGCGAGCTGTAAGCTGAGCTGGAATAATGCAACAACGCAATATTTTACCCTTATACAAACGTAAAATCGTCTGCATTGATGAGGCTGGAACCACCATCATAACTGACGAGTGTGCCTGCACCAGAGTCCTGAATCCTAAGGTCTACAAAGCTGTCAGCGTCGTTACCGATCAGCTCATCGTTACCAGAGCCAGAATAAGCATTCTCAATCACTGTATCGCGCATAATGGTCATGTTGCCGATCAGACCATTCACATCAGAATATGTTTCTGCCACCAGGGAGTTTTTCTGGTCAGCGTTGACTGAATTAAAGTCGATGCTGTCGTTGCCGCCATTGTCTATGATGGTGAAAGAAACCGGGTTAAGGTTGGCTGCCTCGTCGACGGAGATTATGTAATCACCATCAGAACGCTCTACCCAAGACTCGGCGCAGATGTAGTAGATGCCGCTGTACGTAGCCGTGAACGTGAGTTCGGCGTTATACCCACTGCCGCTGTCGTCATCACTTGCGACATAGTATAGATCGGTATCGCGAAGGACTAGAAATGGATTTTCAAGGGCGTCACTTCCCACGCCGTCCATTGAAATAGTGTAAGTAACTCCGGCCTCTACCTGAAGTTTAACATAATCTACATCGTATTCTCTCCATAACCCTCCCAAAAACTTATCGCCTGCAGAAATAGTGTATGGCGTATTTACGTAGTCTGGCGCATCGTCCATTTCAGCATATAGTGCCTTTTCTACAGAATTATAACTCAACATATTATATCTCCCAGAGTAATAGAGGTAGTAAGTCATTTGAAACTATGCAATATGCACTTAAAGGCAATATTTACTGTCATAGAATTCAC
This sequence comes from uncultured Pseudovibrio sp., assembly GCA_947502585.1. Taxonomy (GTDB): domain Bacteria; phylum Pseudomonadota; class Alphaproteobacteria; order Rhizobiales; family Stappiaceae; genus Pseudovibrio. Next base: position 3,702 of record CANNAV010000226.1, on the reverse strand, counting down.
TGAATAAAGTAATATTAACATATAAAATAATTAAATATTTGATATGTACTCATTGTTGCTTTATACTATAATAATTAAAATTATTATCTATATTATAATATATTTTTCAAGATTACTCCGGCATTGTTGGGTTCGTCCCAACATAAGTACCAAATGCGACACGATGTTTTATATAAGTCGCTGCTATGTATAGACAATCATGTTTTCGACACTCGTGAAATCACTATCCAGCAAACAATCTGATCTCATGAGGTGGATATCGAGGAAGTCAAGCTTGCGAAAAATTATCGAATAAACGAGCGTTTCCAGACTACGCAATGTTCGATGAATGTCACTGAATAAAAAACATCAAAACATACAAATTAAGGGGATTTTCGCCATTTCATCAAATCGATATGCCGAAGGTTACCAAATTCGAAAATTTGAGGTGAGATTGACAAGATCCCTAGTTCTCGGACCCATGTCGTGTTTGGTACTTTTGTTGGGATCTACCCAAAGACTTCATCAGGATGCATGCTTCAACCTTGGCAAAGGTCAATTTTTTCTATTCCGTCATCCGAAAAGCCCTGCAAGGAAAACTCAAGACGAAAGGGCGCAGCCTTGGGGCACGTGCCGACACGCTCTTGGAAAGCCGCAGTGCGCGAATGTTTGCCCTAGTGTCCGCGATAATCGGCGTACCAAGTGCAATAGCTTGGATAATCAGTGCGCTGAGCTAAAACTCATTTACTCAAATACTCAGACCACAGGTCGCGTGTGATGTCGGAGATCGACCGCCCTTCTTCCACGGATTTCATCTTGATTCGTTTATAGAGACTTTCCTCAATTTCAGCATTCAAGCGCTTCTTTTTCTCGACCGCCGTTTCCGTCACCTCCTGCAAGATGCGCTGACGGGCTTCATCGCCACGGCTGGGGCGTTTGGCAGACAATCCCATTACGCCACCTCCCGCGCCACAGGCGCAAACATATCAAGTAGCTCGTCCGTGAGCGCGGTCGTTTCAGCCTTGGCCTTCGCATTGTCTGCATCATACACGGTCAAACCCTCAGACGCGGTTTGCGGGTAGACCTGCCGCTGTGTGATGGTCGTTTCAAAGACGGGCAGGGCATATTCATCCAGAGCCGTCCGCACATCCCCGCCAAGGCGTGTGCCTTCTACCACGCAGGAAATGACAAAGCTCGCAAGCGGAACCCCGTCTGTGACCTCCTGACGGGCTTTGATGAAGTCCACCAGATCGGACGCCGCCCAGATGTCATAGGGCGATGGCTGAACAGGGATCAAAACAAAGTCGCTGACCTTAATCGCAGCGGCGATCATATCTTCCAGCTTGGCCGCACCGTCGATCACCACATAATCGTAGTTTGCCGCCATGCTGGCGAGCGTCTTGACGTTATTTGGGCGGTCAAGCGCCACCAGCTCAAGCGGGTTGTCTTCATTGGCCGCATGCCAATCGCGGGCGCTGCCCTGCGGGTCACTATCCACGATCAACACGGAATGCCCGCACTCGTGCAGTGACCTTGCTAGGTTGGTGCTGATAGTGGTTTTTCCACTACCGCCCTTGGGGTTCAAAACGGAAATTATGCTCATGATTTGCCTCACTTGTGTTTTTACTCAAAAGTGTAACTGAGTAATTGGGTTGAGGCAACAGCGGTCACAAGTGCAGCTCGGTATCCATCTGCTGATGCAAAACGCGAATAACGGCGATCCCGTTACTAGCTCGCACAAAGAATACGAAGTGTTTGCCCACAGCATATTTTAGATAACCATCGCGCACATCAACAGCGCGGCCTTGCTTCAAGCCTGCCGCCAATGCATCGCAAGTATCGCGAATGTCGTCGGTGTAGTGGTCGGCCTGATCCAAGCCCCACGTTTTCGCTGTGTAATCCCAAACGCCATCAATGTCCGCGATGGCGGCGGGTGAGAACGTGACACGGCTCATGAAGGGGCGTTGCCGAACTCTGTCCGTTTACGTGCTTTGAACTCTTCGAAATCGAGCGGCTGTGGCTCGCCGGATTGTTCGCCCGCGATTAGAGCATCTTGCAGCGCCTTTACCTTGGTTTCGTGTTCTTCTAACAAGCGCAGTCCCGCCCGCACTACATCACTGGCTGAACCGTAGCGCCCAGTCTGAACCTGTGTGTCGATGAAACCTGCAAAGTGGTCGCCAAGCGACATGGATGTGTTTTTTGCCATGAAGAGCCTCCTAAGAATAATGTATACCAATTTTTGGTACTTTTCAACTATTCGCCGCCTTGGCGCTCGTTAAAAGTCTCAACAAGAAACGTCGCAACTGCACCTGCGGTGTTTACTGCAAGGCTTGCGTGACGGGACGAAGGGCGAACGGGCAGACGACCACCTCGACCATGCGAGTCCGAAAGGCGATTTCTCAACGTCCCGATGCCGTTCACAAGGTTCATAGCACCGCCCAAGATAGCCTTGATCGGCTCTTCCGTGTGCTGGTTCGGCGCAAGATTCAGCGCCTTTGCTGCATTGCCGTACAACTTAGGCAAATCGTCTTTGTCCGAATACGACTGTCCACATTCATCAAGGATGCGCTTTGTGACTGTCTCAAGTAACGTCCTCGCCACCGTTATCGCACCCTCTGGATCAGCCGATCGGCGCTCCATTGCCTTTGCCCATACTGCGTGAACTCCATCCGCATCGAAGCTCTGCAAAACATCCGAAGACACAGCATCGACAGGCGCACGGTTCCGCCCTTCAAGATGATCCATGAGAGGCGTAAACGCTCGGCTGATTATCTCGCGGCGCTCGGCATAGGAGGGTGCCTCGTTCTTGATGAAGGGCCAAAAGGCATCGAGATTCCTGTATGTACGAACAAACTTGGGCAACAGGTCGCGCAATGTTGCATCGGCCATAAAATCACGACGCAATTGGGCATAGATACCGTTGTCACCCGCGCCACCAGTGGCGCGTGAAATTAGGATGCCCTCCATCATTTCAGCCCGTTCAACGAGGTTATCTGGAATTTCAACAAAATAACTCATTTACTCAATCACTCAACTCGCCGCACCGTCTGGACACTGACCTTGAACAAGCTGGCGATCTCGCGCAACGGGCGGCGTTCTTCGTCGCGCATTCGAATCACTTCGGCTTTCTGATCGGGCGATAGGGCAGGGGGGCGGCCACCGATGCGGCCACGCTTGCGGGCTGCGGCTAAGCCTTCGCGGGTGCGTTCTGCGATCCGGCGGCGCTCAAAATGGGCAATGGAGGCGAAGACGTGGAAGATCAGCTCTCCGGCGGGTGTTGTCGTGTCAATGTCCTCTGCCAAAGATCGGAAACCTGCTCCGCGCTCTTTGATGGCTTCCACGATGTCGAGAAGATCGCGTAAGGAACGGGCAAGGCGGTCATACTTTGTCACCACCACCACGTCACCGTCACGGAGCTGATCAAGCATGCGTTGCAACTCTAGCCGCTTAGCCGTTGCGCCGCTAATCGCTTCTGAGAACACGCGCCCCGCGCCCGCCTCGTTCAAGGCGTCAAGCTGTGCGTCTAGGTTCTGGTCTGTAGTGGATACGCGGGCATAGCCAATAATCATGCCAAAATCGTACCAAAACCCCATATATTTTGGAACAGGTTTTTGGCACGGCTAAGCCCTTGATCCAACGTGGCGGGCTAGGGTCTGTTGAGTATCATCTTGCATTAACGATAGCAGCCGTCAGACAGATCATTGCGCAAAAGCTCTGGTCCGT
>CANNAV010000225.1 GCA_947502585.1 uncultured Pseudovibrio sp. | reverse complement strand
TACTTCAATAGGTAATCACTAGTAACACCAAAAGGAAACAAATAAACACGAGTCAATGATTGGGAAGGTTGGTATTACCTCCAAAGGGACGATCATCGCTGACATAAGTCCAGATCCTCCCTTGTTTTTTAGCTTTTCCAGATTTGGAGGTTGCTTTGAAGTGCTTTCCCAACACATCAACCGGGGTATCATCAGTATGCAGGCGATCTGACGTCACCACCTCACTTTTAATGAGCTCAGTCAGCGGAGCCAGTGTTTTCATGGAAAGTCCGCACCAGCCGGAGAGTGTGGAGCGGGGAACTTCACTACCGAGCCGGTCAAGAATTTCATTTTGCCGATAAAGCGGAAGCTGGTCATCAAACCTGGAGACCAGAATATGAGAAAGCAGGCTGGCACCGGCACTGGAGCGGTCAACAGGCCGTGTGGGTGCAGGCATCTGTACGATTTTCTCGCAAAACCGGCAGGATTTCCTGGGCCGCGCGGTTTCAATCACCTTCACTCTGGCAGTGATGAACTCAACAGGTGTTTGCTGTCCATTCCCACTTCCTGAAATAATCAAAGTCAATATACTCGATTGTCCGGGATCAGGGAGGAACTCCAGATGTTCAAACTCGGCCAGCGCACAGGTGAGCTGGCGAAAATTACGTGGCTTTTTCGATCCTGGCAAAGTCATCACAGGCATCAGTTTCAAGGATGGAATTGAACAGCCAGAACCAGATCAAAAAGCTGTTTAAGCAAAGTCTCATACACCAGAATTGACAATAGCTCCCCAGCCCCACAACTTCTCCAAGTCGCTGACTTGCAATGCCGCGGCATCTGTTCAAGCTTGACAGAAGAGATTCTTCTGACCGGATTTATATGAATGAACGCAGGCTTCACTTCTTCCAGAGACAACATTGATGATCTTGCCGAGCAATTGCTGAACGGGCACCGTGCGGCGCTTGCCCGTGGCATAACGCTTGTTGAATCCAGGAAACCGGCCCATCGGGAGCAAGCGGAAGCAATGCTGACCAGGGTGATGGGATCTACCGGAAATGCGTTCCGCATAGGCGTGACAGGCGTTCCGGGCGTTGGCAAGTCCACGACTATCGATACGTTTGGCTCTAACCTGACGGCTGCCGGGCACAAGGTCGCCGTGCTGGCTGTAGACCCTTCCTCTACGCGCACCGGCGGCTCCATTTTAGGTGATAAGACCCGCATGGCGCAGTTGGCTGTTGATTGTAATGCGTTCATCCGCCCTTCTCCTTCCGCTGGTACACTTGGCGGCGTTGCTGCCAAAACTCGTGAGAGCATGCTTTTGTGCGAAGCGGCTGGGTTTGATGTGATCCTTGTCGAGACTGTTGGCATCGGGCAATCTGAGACGACCGTTGCGCAGATGGTTGACTTTTTCCTGGTGTTGATGCTGCCGGGTGCCGGCGATGAGCTGCAGGGGATCAAGAAGGGCGTACTTGAGATTGCTGACCTTATTGCCGTGAACAAGGCTGAGGGTGATGGGTTGGTGCGGGCGCGTTCCGCTGCTTCGGAGTATCGTGCTGCTCTGAACATTCTTGCTCCGCGTTCCCAACACTGGTCGCCTCCTGTGTTGACTGTTTCCGGCCTTGCCAATGAGGGCCTTGATGAAGTGTGGGGACAGCTCGGTATTTTTAAAGAACGGATGCAGGCGAGCGGTGACTGGGATAACAAGCGCGCTGAGCAGCAGCTGGCGTGGATGTGGGGTTTGCTGAACGAGAAGCTTCAGGCGGCTTTGAAGGCGAACCCGGATATTCAGGCAGCTCTGCCCAATGTTGAGCGGGCGGTGAAGTCCGGAAGTCTGCCAGCAAGCACCGCAGCGAGTAAACTTGCGAGCTTGTTTGGTATTTAAATCAGCGTCGGGGCGAGGCGATGGCAAAGGATCAGGAGAGATTTTCACGGTGAGCCCTCCCTGGTGCTGGTGTCATTGCCGGTGCCAGGACGCTCGTTGCTGCTCAGGGGCAGATCCTTCAGCTTGGCGCTGGCAGTTACCTGTGCTCTGGCCTTTTTGTACCCGGTGGGTTGATCCTATACGGCGTATCCGGACATACGAGCGTGGTGCTCAATGGAATTGGTCCTCCTCTCCAGGGCGTTAAGGCTGATCGTGTTTGCCTGAGTGATATCATCTGTGATGGCAACGATTGCCTGTTTCCGATGACGCCCCGGCGCTGTTGTGGTTTTATCGTGTGAGCGTCTGGATCTCAGTTCCTGTAAAATTTGCAGGAGCAGTAAATTGGCCTGGTACAGGGGCAGTGTTCAGGGCCTGTTGCACGTAACTACATGCACACGATCGCAAATGTTGCTCTTCTCAGCTACAATGCCAGAGCATTTCGGGTTGAAGGGAGTATCGTTTGTGACTGTGGGGAAGGCGGAATTCTGGTGCATCGGTGGTCTGAAGGCCATAATGGGACGTTGGTTTGTCACAACCAGATTTCCAACATCGCAGCACGAAGTGGTGGGTCTGGCCTGAACGGCATTTCCATCACTGACTTCCGTAAGGGGGGACGTCTGGCGGTGTGCTCCAATAACGTTCTGCGCAATATTACCGGCACCGGGCCTATGCGTAGGACAACCCGACTTTTTTGGGGGGGTATTGCTGCTGTGGCGGATACCTGCCTGACTGGTAATATACTGGAGGAGGCACGGGTCATCGGGATCAATCTGGGCTGGGGCCGTATATGCGCAATCTGATTGCCGCTCAGAACAACGTACGATCTGCCCCGGTGGGCATTGCAGTCAGCTTTGCGGCTGAAGAGCAGACTGTGCCTATTTCTCATAATATCATTTCGGTTTGCCCCGTGAACATCGCTGGCTTCAGATTGGATGAGCAGGCGAGTGGCGATCTCGCGAATTCAACGGAGGATCTGCCACATTCCATTCGCGTGGCAGACAATCCTATCAGTTCAGTCAGGTGAGATAGCAGGACATAGCCCCTGCCCCATCCAGATCACATGGCATTCAGCAGACGTTTGAAGTCTGCAACAGGGCGAACTTCGCCGACAAGAACATCGCGGAGGTTCTTCAGTTGCTGGTGCTCCCAGGAGTGCAGGCTTTTTTCCTCGTCATCGGAAAGGTCCAGAAGCGATCTGAGGATGGATGCCATCATTACTTCTGCGCCGCGCACAGCGCCGTCGTCACATTTCAGCGTCACACCGAAGCCCAGTTCCGGCAGGGCTGCGCAGAAGACACCTTCAGCACCACCCTTCGCAAACACGCGACCTTTGAACAGATCCATGATCTGGGTACAGAAGCGGTCCTTGCCCGCGACCATGTAAGGCTCGTTGACGCATGCCTCATAGAGCGTTTCCGCTGCGCTGGCACGGACCGGGTCAAGGCCAGCCCCGGTTGCGAAGCGGGCAAAGGCCAGTGCTGTTTTCTGCTGTTCTATGGCGTAGGTCGGGATTGAACAACCATCCGTTCCGCAGATATCACGTGCCAGAACACCACCGCTCATCTGCTCCAGCACATTGCGGATTTCCATCTGAACCGGATGATCAAAGTCAATGTAGTTCTCGGTTGGAATACCGAGGGTTTTAGCCATGGCCAGGAAACCGGCATGCTTGCCGGAACAATTGTTATGTAGCTGACATGGGCTGTCATCAGTCTTTATGAGGCTGACGCAATCGTCCATGTGTTTTGGCCACTGCGAGCCACACAGCAGGTCTTCTTCTGTCAGGCCGGCTTTGAAGAGCATGATGCGGGCCGAGTTGGCGTGAACTTCTTCACCATTGTGGGAGGCACAGGCCAGTGCAAGTTCAGCCTCGTCAAAATCAAGAGCTTCTGCAGCGCCGGACTCCACCATTGGAATTGCCTGAAGCGCTTTGATTGCGGAGCGTGCAAAAATGCCCTGCCCCACGTCACCGATGCTGTATGCCAGTTTACCATCTGCATCAACGATAGCGACTGAACCACGGTGGCGGCTCTCGACAGTAGTGCCACGCATCACTTCGACGAGTACGGGATTCTCCATTCACTCAGACTTTCAAGGGTTGGATTACAGGCCAATTGGTTATTTGCGGGAGGCTGTCAGTTGTCCTTACCTGACCAGACAGCTCCGGTTCTTTGTAGCCTGCATACCCTATTTTCGTGCGCAGAGCTACTTCTGCAATCTTGTATTTAACCAGCTTATCTTTATCAGAAAAGCAACGTTTTCAGTCTGGCAGGAAACCTTATAAAACCACAGGTTACCCCATCAATGCGCGCAAACGGCCCAGAGCTTCGTGCAGGATTTCGTTGACCTTGCCCCCCAAATGCGGACCAGAGCATGAAAATTATGCCGCCATATTAGCGATCAGTTTATCCCTTGCCTCGCATGGTGTTGCATAACCCACAGCAGAATGAAGGCGCTGGCGATTATAATAGACTTCGATGTATTCGAAGATTTCTCGTCGGGCCTGCTGGCGTGTTACAAACCAGGTTGCATGTACCATTTCGGTTTTAATACTGGAAAAGAAACTTTCCATCGGCGCATTGTCCAGACAGTTTCCTTTCCGGCTCATGGACTGTGTAAAGCCGTGCCCGGCAATGACTTTCGATAGTCTGTGCTGGCGTACTGAACCCCTCGCTCGGAATGCAAAAGCTTGATTTCAGGCTATCCGACATGCTCCATCCAACGATTTCCCGCGTTGCCATATCCTTGACACAGGCAAGATAAAGCCAGCCTTCATCGGTGGCACGTGGAGTAAGAAGCTCGTAAGAGCTTCTCCTCCCCGAACCGGACGTGCACCTTTCAGCGCATCCGGCTCTCCGTTC
>CANNAV010000224.1 GCA_947502585.1 uncultured Pseudovibrio sp. | reverse complement strand
CAAACACAGGGTTTTGTGCGCTCCCTGTTCAGGCTGTTGGAGCTTGACTTACCTGTTCCTGACAGTTCCACGCTGTCACGCCGCTGTGATGGACTGGAGCTATCCAGACCCAAACGGGATCGTCAGCCCGGCACGACAACCCTTGTGATTGATAGCACCGGTCTGAAGGTCTTTGGCGCAGGAGAATGGCAGGAAACCAGGCACGGAACCCGCAAAAGCGCAGGAAATGGCCAAAACATCATCTTGGCCTCGACGTTGAGAGTGGTGAAATTGTGGGCTGCGAACTGACCCAGGACAATGTTGGTGATCCAACGGTGGTGCCGGATCTTCTGGATCAGATCGGCGGGGACCCGACCAGGCAGAAAACAGAGGATCTTTTGACGGGGTTGAAGTTATCATCCTGCTGCCCAAAACAGAAGTACTCAGCTCCCGTAAACCGGAAAACCAGAAGACGGGAGCTAGGATCAATGTCTCCGTCCTCAACACACTGACCGCCCCCGGACGTCCAGCGTCCGGGGGATAAACGCGACCTGAGTTCAAGCGGGTAAGGGCGTACCGTAAGCTGAACTGGATTAACGCAACAACGCCGTAGAAAGTTCACTCCGCCATGCGGTGCCAGAAAAGGAAGCGCCAGAGACATGAACAAACATGCATAAGATCAAGTAATTAAAACATTCCGATATCGTGTCCCTGAAAGCCTACCCAAATGGACAGCAAAGAGATTTATCAGAAAGAAAACCGAATGAAGATATTAGTCTCACTCGAATTAATGTCGGCAAGTCAATACGATACGATCATGTGAGTGTATTTTTGCCGTATCCTCAACAAACCCCTTCTTACAGCAACAAGCAGGATTTACCCTCGTGAAGCTCATTCAACTGACAGACATCCACTTAACGACACCGGGCCAGACTATCGGCGGACGCGATCCCAACGCCAACTTTGAACGTGCATTAGATGCCCTGATTAAAGATCACAGCGACGCAGAGGCAATCATCATTACAGGTGACTTGTCCGATTGGGGGGAAGAGGCCGACTATGAGCGCTTGAAAAAGCGCATCGCCGCCTTACCTGTACCAACGTATCTGTGCATTGGAAACCACGATGATCGGGACACCATGCTTAGTGTGTTTCCGATGCTGAAAGACGAAGGCGGCTTTGTCCAATATACATTCCCGCTATCCATAGGCACAGGCATAGTCATCGATACGTGGGCACCAAACACGCACGCCGGTCATTTTTGCAAGGAACGCTGCGCATGGCTTGATGCTCAACTCTCAGTGTTGGAAGGCAAGTCCTATATATTCATGCACCATAACCCCGTTGCCAATCACATCGCCGCGGATGATGAAATCATGCTGTTAGATGCAGATCGTCTAGGCGAAGTTGTAGCAAGGCATCGCGATAAGATTGCGCATATTTTCTTTGGCCATTGCCATTTACCATTGTGCGGATCTTTCCGTGGTGTACCCATGAGTGCATCACGTGGAACCAACCACCAGGGCTGGCTGCAATATGGTGAGGAAGTCAGTTTGACAGGTGCAGACTTGCCGGAGTCATTTGCCGTCATTTGGGCAAAGGAGGATAGTACCATGGTGCAAATGTATGAGTTTGGCTATGCAGGTGAATTCCACTTTGCCGACTCTCCCACCTACGATCAGTGGGATAAGAAAACCATAGTGAGATGAGCTCAGAGATGTAGGTATGCTATGGCGTTGTTGCACTAATCCAGTTCAGCTTACAGTACGCCCTCACCCGCTGAACTCAGGTCGCGTTTATCCGCTCGAACGCGGGACGTCCGGGGGTGGTCATAGTGTTGAGGACGGAAACATTGATCCTGGATTCCGTCTTCTGGCTTTCCGGTTTACGGGACCAGAGTGTGGGCCCGAAGACTTGTTTGCAGCGGCGTTGTTGCCTAATAGAATAATCCGGCGTTAAGCCAGATGTTTTCGCATAAAATTGCGTGCATAGAACGCAAGAAATGCGCGTTTGGACCGCCATATTTGCAAGAATATTCTATTATGCAACAACGCATTCCGTCCCGGTCACAAAAAGCGGCAGAACTGATGGAGCGGGCTGAGGATGAAGTGTTGGCCTACAAGGGTTTCCCAAAAAAACACTGGCGGCACATACACTCAACAAACCCGTTGGAGAGGCTCAATAAAGAGATCAGGCGAAGAACAAATGTAATCGGCATCTTCCCCAATGAAATAGCCATAACGCGATTAGTTGGAGCAATGCTGCTGGAGAAAAATGATGAATGGGCTGTGGCCAGGCGCTACATGACACTGGAAACACAAAAGCCAATCTGCGAAGATCAAATCATGGCTCCGCAAATACTCGCGGCCATGTAACCGGTAAGTTCAAAACGCCGGAGAACAAATTACACCACTTCCGTGGACACTATCGGTTTCTTACAATAATTTGTCATGAAACCATAGATTCAGAATTCAAACAAATATTCAATAGGTTAATGAAAATAAATAAATCGCCTTGCACTCCCCATTAGCCTTGCACTCCCCATTAAATGGGTTCCCACCGGTGTGAATAAGTGTTATCTGGCAGGCATCAAACCCCTTACATTTCTCTAAGAGAGTAGGCTTTAACCCATGGCCGTTGTCTCCAAAGGCGTTCCGATACCTGAACTCGTATCGGTTAAGCGTGCGCTTCTTTCTGTCTCCGATAAAACCGGTCTTGTTGAATTTGCAAAAGCTCTTTCCGAACGCGGAGTTGAGCTGACCTCAACAGGTGGAACCCGCAAAGCAATTGCTGATTCTGGGCTTCCAGTTAAAGATATTTCTGAGGTTACTGGTTTCCCGGAAATCATGGATGGCCGTGTTAAGACCCTCCATCCTGTGGTGCATGGTGGTTTGCTGAGCGTTCGCGATGATGCTGAGCATGTTGCCGCGATGGTTGAGCATGGCATCATTGGGATCGACCTGCTTTGTGTGAACCTGTATCCATTTGAAGAGACGGTCGCGTCTGGTGCAGATTACGCAAATGGTGTCGAGAACATCGACATTGGTGGTCCGGCGATGACACGTGCTGCTGCCAAGAATAATGCCTACGTGACCACTGTCGTCGACCCTGCAGACTATGCTGCTGTGGTTGTGGCGCTGGATACGCATAACGGTCAGTCTCCGATTGCTCTTCGTAAGAAGCTGGCGCAGAAGGCTTTTGCACGTGTTGCTGCCTATGATGCTGCTGTTTCCAACTGGATGGCAGAGCAGATTGATGAAGCTGTACCGGATTATCGCGCAATCGGCGGTACACTAAATGAAGTGATGCGTTATGGCGAAAACCCGCATCAGGCAGCTGGATTCTATATGACTGGTGAGAAGCATCCAGGTGTTGCTACGGCTCGTCAGGTGCAGGGTAAGCAGCTCTCTTACAACAACATCAATGACACAGATGCAGCGTTTGAGCTGGTTTCTGAGTTTGATCCTGCTCGAGCAGCTGCTGTTGCTATTATCAAACATGCAAACCCATGTGGTGTTGCAGAAGCGTCTACGCTGAAGGAAGCCTACACGAAAGCACTGGCATGTGATCCGGTTTCTGCGTTTGGCGGTATTGTCGCGCTTAACGGTACGCTGGATGTGGATGCTGCGAGTGAAATTACTAAGATCTTCACCGAGGTGATTATTGCTCCTGATGCGACAGAGGAAGCGATTGAGCTGGTTGCTAAAAAAAAGAACCTGCGTCTGCTTCTGACAGGCGGTCTTTCTGACCCTCGCGCGAAAGGCCTGTTTGTAAAGACAGTTTCCGGTGGTCTTCTTGTTCAGGATCGTGACAATGGTGTTGTTGATGATCTGGATCTGAAGGTGGTGACAAAGCGCGCGCCCTCTGATCAGGAACTGGCCGATCTGAAAATGGCCTTCCGTGTTGGCAAGCATGTGAAATCCAATGCGATTGTTTACGTGAAAGACGGTGCGACTGTTGGCATTGGGGCAGGGCAAATGAGCCGTATTGACAGCGCTCGTATTGCAGCACGCAAAGCTGAAGATGCTGCCGGGGCTGCTGGCCTTTCTAAACCGCTGACTAAAGGTTGTGTGGTTGCCTCTGATGCGTTTTTCCCGTTTGCTGATGGATTGCTTTCTGCTGCTGAGGCTGGTGCCACTGCTGTTATTCAGCCGGGAGGCTCCATGCGTGATGATGAAGTGATCAAGGCTGCTGATGAAGCTGGTCTGGCAATGGTCGTTACCGGAATGCGCCACTTCCGCCACTAGTGCCTCGCTTCACGTAGTTTGACAATGCGTTGTTTTTCTGAATCTCTCCCTCCCGGATTTGGTGAGGATATTGATATGGCAAAACGAGGCCCTGTTACGAAGGTCGTTGTTGCATTAATCCAGTTCAGCTTACAGTACGCCCTCACCCGCTGAACTCAGGTCGCGTTTATCCGCTCAAACGCGGGACGTCCGGGGGTGGTCATAGTGTTGAGGACGGAAACATTGATCCTGGCTTCCGTCTTCTGGTTTTCCAATTTACGGGACCTGAGTGTGGGCCCGAAGACTTGTTTGTAGCGCCCCATCAAGGTCTCACCTCGCGAACGGCGACCGTATCCTCTCCGCTTCTGCCAGCCCATTCGGCCATGCTTTTCTATCAAAAGAATATCCCGGTCACGGGTGCTGGGCGCACACTCAGCATGAGAGCTGAGTGCTGCTGTTTTGGGCGGCGGGATGATAACTTCAACCCCGCCATAACGATCTTCTGTTTCCTGTCTGGTCGGATCCCCGTCATAGGCTCCATCACCTGAAACGTGGTCACGTCCCGTCGATCTGATCCGGAA
>CANNAV010000223.1 GCA_947502585.1 uncultured Pseudovibrio sp. | reverse complement strand
CCTTTGGGTGTGAAACTCACTCTCACAATCATAGTATATCTTTATGCCGTCGGGCGGGGCATCCAATCCATCAACGCATAAAAACCTTCTTCATCTCAAACCAACGCAATTTTCGACGCAAACGTCGACTTTAGAGGGTCAAAGCCAATATCTATTTGATTTAATTATATTTTCCTCTTAGGGGGTGCACGCGTGCACCCCTGTGGGAACGAAATTGCGCGCGTTCAATTGGATTGGGCGAGCCCGAACAGGGATTTGTGCAGTGCCAATTCTCCGTCCACCGCCCGATCGATACAGGCGCGGAAGTATCCGCCCGGTCTGGAGATCAACAGAGGATCACGCAGGGCTTTCTCGGCGGTTGTTGCCAGAACTGCGGCGGCAATGTAGCGCCCTACCCTGCCCTCTGCTTGCTGCCAGGCTGAAGGAGACAGGCCGATCAAGAGCGAGATATCCCCGCTGCTGTCAATCAGGTCTGACCAGCTGGAGACCTCAAATCCCAGTGTTTCCTGCAAGTTGACAAGGGCGCCCTTCAAGAGCCCTAAGGAGATATTCTCCAGACCGTCATCATGGGTCGAGTTTTTGGGCTTGGCAGTGATTTTGCTTTTTGGCTTTTTTTCAAAAGCCTTTTCTATCCCGGCTTGGTCGGGATCTTTATGATTTGAGTGATCAGCGTTAGCTGATCGCCGTTTTATATTACTTAAATTAGGAGATTGAGGGTTTGTATTATTATATGGGGCGTCATGAATGTCACCCGCGAGGGACATCTCTTCAATAAAAGAAACTTCAGTTTCCTCTTCAGCGCTCTCCTGCGAGAACACGGTAACTGCCATCTCATAGATGCCTTGCAAAACTTCTGCCCGCTGCAGAACCGTCATAGGCTTCACGCCCAGCAACTCAAACGCCTGATCAATCTCGGAAAAGTCGAGCTTCTCTTTTCCGGCAAGAATGGACATATCCTCAATCGCACGCAGCAAGCGGTTTACTGTACGGCGGGCATCCTTCTCCTGCTTCATGCGCTGCGCAAAAGCTTCCCCAAGTTCTTTCAGCTCATTTACACGCTGGCGGGCAGGGGAAAAATCAAAGCCAAACCCACGTTCAATCTCACCGCGTTTGCCATTACGAAACTCACCGCGGTGAATGTAACGCCGTCCGGTCGGGCTATCGCGATAAGCCATAATGCCCGCTTCCACCAGACGCTTCAGGCAGCGCATGACGGTGCGTTTGGAGCGGCACACATACTCCGCCAGCTTTTCATTGGAGATCGCCACCAGCGGTTTGCGATCTGGCTGCCAGTCATCGGCGCAGGTCAAACCAATAAGAATATCAAGGACGTGGTAACAGGTACCATCAATGCCCAAGGCAGGGGCTGCCTTCTTCAACGCCATCGCCACTTCACCCTTGGATGTGGTGACAATGTCATTAGCAAGTGCCAGATGCTGCGCCTTCATCATCGCTGGCGTGAGCTTTCGGAATGAGGCGATCCCTCCAGAATTTTGCATAGCAGAACCCCTTCACGCACCACATTGATAGCGCGTTTAAAACGCACGAGACCACTCGTGCTCCACATTAATTTAGCAAAATGGAGGGCAGGGCGCAGAAAACCGCTCCGCCTAACGAGTCAGGCGATTGATTTTTCCAGCAAGGAGAAGTACGGTGAAGGTGTTGTTACGGTACTTCAGAGTTGCCACTCTGTTTGCCTATTTGAATTCCGGCTCTGCAGATTACCGTCTGCGGGGCCGTTTTCATGTAAGCGCCTAGGTCATGCGGTTTCCTCCACTTTCTCCTGACGCTGCGTCTCTTCACGCTTGAACTCCTCGAGCAGCGTTTCCATCTTTGTGCTCAAAAACTGCGAGAATGCTGCGGCCTTTGTATCATCCGGCCAGACAATCTTGAATGTGCGCCCCCCGCGTGTTTCCACCAGCGGCTTGCCATCCTCAGTACTCAGCACAACAGCTTTGGTATTGGTGCCCTTGGTCCGCGAGCTTACCGCACTTGCATCGGAGGAGGATAACTTTCCATCCACCACCTCAAGAGCAACAGCCGAATCGTGTAGCCAGGTGAAACGATCGGTGCTTGCCATAGCATCCCACTTGCCTGAGCTCTTAAGGCCTGCCAAGCTTTTACGCAGTCGCGCCGCCGCACCATTCGTCTCACAGGCTTTGGCCACAGCTTCCCATTTGACCCGGCCAATACCGGGCGCAGAGCCAACAGATTCAATAAGATCGTTGGGAACGCGGCGAATAATGCTGGTAAGTTTTGAGACGCGTGTTTTATCGCCAGCGCCAACGGCAGCAGCGACAACCTCGCGGGTAAACGTTTTGCTGAGCTGGGCTGCGAAGAAGCATTGCTGAATATAAGTCAGGTTCTTGCGTTCTTCGTTTTCCTTGCCCTGGGCGATAACAAGTTGCTCATCGTTCATGTGCTCAACAACGGCACGCACCGCAATATCGAGCTTCTGACAAGCCTTTACACGGCGGTGTCCATAGGCAATCTGGTAGTAACCGTCGCGATCCGGGTGAGGGCGCACCAGCACCGGCACTTGCTGACCGTTTTGGCGAATGCTGTCGACCAAGCTATCCAGCTCTTCATCCACCAGCTCAAACGCGCGGTCCATGGCCAGTGATGGCAGCAGCAATTTGGCGTCGAGGTTTTTGATGATCAGACTTGGATCGACCGGATCAGCGCGCTGTTCGGTCAGCGAGTGCAGGGCGGCACCCAAGCGGCCAACTGCACTTTGCTCACGCGGTTTCGGGTGAACCTCAGCAGTATCAGCCTCTGGAATGCGCGCGGCACCGGCGTTGTTGCCAGTCATGATCGCACTGAGTTTGCTTTTGTTTTTCTTACGTTTATCGTTCATGAGCGGCCCCAATAGGTTTTGAGGATCTCTTCCATTTCCTGATTGACTTTATTGAGTGAATCCAACGCCCTATCATAGGTTTTGCCGTTAAAGTTGGACCGGTCGGCCTCATAGAGCGTCTGCTGCACGTTACCGGCCTCGGCAATGGCGGAGCTGCGCAACATGGTGCTGGTGAGCACGTTTTGCAGCTGGCTGCGCAGCATGGTCACCACGTCCGTTTCAGGACGGCTGGTGTTGTCGTGACGGGTAATCAGGTACTGAAGAGTTTTCGGCGCCAGATATTCAGGCCCCAGCTGCTTGGCGACCGTGCTTTCAAAGAACTCGTTATGCGCGATCGAGGTCGCCAGATACTGCGCCATGGATTCACAATCGATCCACTGCGGGTGAATGGTCACCAGCAGATGATCGGCTGCAAATGAGGCAGCGTTGGACAGATACCCCAAGCTTGGCGGGGTATCGCAGATGATCACATCGTAATCTGCTTCCACATCTTCAAACGCGAGCTGCAGACGGGTAAAGTAAAGCTTGCGCTGCAAACAATCGGAAAGGGAAGCGTGTTCGCGATTGAGTTCTTCTTCCAGCTCGCGAAGCCGCGTGTTGGTAATGCCCTTTTGCTTGCGCTCATCCTCAATATCCGCAATGCGATTGCGAATGCCCGGCTCTTCCTGACCCGCCAAGGTCGCGTAGTGCGGCGCGAAGAACTCCCATTCTGTCAGGAACGGGCTGCCGACAGCCAGATCAAGATTGGCAAAATAGGATTTTTGAACCACATCGCACAAGGAGGCCGGCTCGTTATAGCGAATGGCTGCAAACAGTGATTCGTCTTCAGGCACCAGCTCCGGCACCACGCCCAGCATCGAGGAGGCCGAGCCCTGCGGATCCAGGTCCACCAGCAAAACGCGGTAGCCTTGCAGCGCCAGATATTGCGCTAAATGCACCGAGGTACAGGTTTTGGCAGAGCCTCCCTTAAAGTTGGAGCAGGCAATAATCTGCAGGTCTTCATCATCCTTGCGGCGCGGATCATAAAACGTGGCTTTGGCTTTGTCCTCGCCCGCTTTTTCCGCCAGATAGGCACGGATCTGGTTCATTTGCCCCAGCGCATAAAACCGACGCTCGCCGCGGCCAACCTTCTCAATCTCCAGCCCCATCTCATCAGCAGACAGCGCCAGATAGCGCGGCGTGATGCCCAGATAGGCAGCCGCCTCGGACGCAGGAAACTTTCGCAGAACTTTTTCGGCTGTGGGCGGAAACTGAGACTGCGCCAAGGCCGCCAATGTGCTAGACAGCGCCTTGTGATCCGCTTTCATCTGAGCCAGCATCACGCAGCGCTCCAGTGTCTCACTATCCATTTCCCAGTTCACCCGAATTTTTAAATTAAACAGGAATTCATCAAACTTTCTGCAGTTCTTATCGCGAAGTCAACGACTGGTTGGTTAACGAACACTTAACGTAAATTTCCGCGCATCATTGTCCAATCCATCCATAGAAGTAATGTTTTGTTTTTATTGGTGTTATTGGAACGTTAGGGTCGCGCACCCAGCTCATTTGCTCAAGAAAATTAGGAAGGGATAACGTTTCGGATGAAGTGATTCCCTCCAAATAACGGTATGACCGCAGCTTGTTGGAAAGCCCAAATTCGATTCTGACAGGCGTTGTTGCATTAATTCTGTGGCGGGGATACAGTCGGCGTTGTTGCATTAATCCAGCTCAGGTTACCCTCTGTGTCAGGGAAGTTGTCCGCTCTCTCATTTTTCTCTATTTTCTGAAGAGGGTGTAACAGGAAGATGTAGTGGGTTATTCAGCGGAAAGAAAAGCGGCAGTAATCAAGCGTATGCACAAGGCGATTTATTAATGTTCATTAACATACAGGGCGATTTATTAATTTTCATTAACATATTGATTTTTTGTTTGAATTCTGAATCTATGGTTTCATGACAAATTAT
>CANNAV010000222.1 GCA_947502585.1 uncultured Pseudovibrio sp. | reverse complement strand
GGAACGCGAAACCGGCATCACTGAAATCAGAGAGAGTGCATGAAACAAGCGGACAACTTACTTGACAAACACCGCACTGTGCCCGATGTAACCAGGAAGCAGTTCAGCAAAACCACGCTGCCATGTGCCAATGAAGCGTTCCACATGGGGCTTCTCTTCTGGGCTATAAGCATTACAGGTGATGCACTCGATGCCGAGAGCTGCGAACAGGCGTTTTGTCTGCTTTGCAACAAAGTCAGACCCGTTATCGGTCTTGATTGCTTCGGGAACACCCCACTTTTCAATGGCGCGGCGAACGAGCAAACCAACGGCTTCAGCTCGCGGTGTTCTGGTGACAAGCACAATTGCACGGCGGGACCAGACATCGACACAAGCGTAAATATGCCAGCGTCCTTCTGTCGTCATCACGTCAGCTGGTGATGCATCGATCTCCCAGAGCTGCTTTAGTCGATGGATGCCTGCTGAAGCACCTCCAGCCATGACCATCCGGACACTACCTTTGTACTTGTCCGGATTGGTGAGGCGAAGCAGCTCGTTTGCATGTTCTTCACGCCAACACTTCAATGTCGCCTGAAACGTGCGTAATGGAGGGCATGGTTTCTTGGAGATCTCACCAGTTGCCGGTGATATGACTTCCAGCTCATCTCCAAACTCAGCGATCACAGCAGCGCGGATCGGCTTGGCAGTCAGGTGTGGCTGTTTGCTGATTAAGCCAAGAACGTAAGACTTGACGGTGCCAGCTCCGGCAGCTTCTAAAACACCAGTTCCTGAACGATTGGCCTTGTTGGTTGCTGCCAGACGTTCAAAGTCGTTGTTCGCCGCAGCTTTGCGCCAAGTGTAAAGAGCTGTCTTCTGGATGGAAGGGATGGTGTCCCGGATCCACTCTTCTACCTTCAACTCGCCGGAGTTATAGCTGGCAATGATCGTTTGGCTTGCCTTGAGGAAAGAGACGCCAGAAACTCTCTGATAGCGCTCTACCGTCTTCAGTAGCGCCATTCTCGCATCCAATTCTTGGCGCTGGAGTGGAGTTGTTGCTTCACTTGCTTCGTAGGCAACCAGTTCCTGAGTAGCTTGCTGGCTATCACGTAGAGCAGCTTTCTCAGCTAGTACCAGTCGTGTCTCTTGCGGGAACAGGCTGTAGTGTACCTCTGTGCCGCCGCCGCGTCCGGAGCGCTTCCGAGTGCCTTGCTTGCTCTCTGACCAAGCCATACGGTTTGCCACTCGGCTGATTGCCGCTTGGGACGCCAGGCCAGGAAGGCCTGCTTCGACCATCTCTGTTCGGGTCCACCACTCCTTCATGGTGCACCCCGGTAGTCTTGATCAGCCTGATCAATCTCGCCTTGGAGTTCTGTTAAATGCTCTTTTAAAAGCTCTCTGCGTACGAGTGCGGCATGCTTGGAAGAAACAACGTGAAAACCAAATAAACTCGGCAAATAGCCAAGCAGCTCGATGCTATCGGTTGCATGGATAAACGCAGCAAGGCGGGCAAGATTTACATTCTTGTCACCCGCTGAAGGTGAGAGATATTGGTTGAGAGTTGCCTCTGTTATCTTTGTGCCAAGATAAAGCGACATCTGATGTGCAATCTCAGCTCTGGAGAGAGGCGATTTATCAGCTGCCTCATTCATGCGAGATTTTAAGGAATTGAGAATTTGAGGGCCTTGTGGGCGTTCCTCTGAAAAACCAAGGGAAACGCTAGGGATGTCCCAGTTAATCATCTGGCTCTCCCTTTAGCTGCGTTACTACGTTTGTGGTAACTACACGAACGTGTAGTCTCATTTCCTTCATCAATTTTACGTTGGCGACGGCTTCGTACCTTGCTACGTTTGTCTCTGCGGGAGAGACGTTTGCCTTGCTTGTCGTAACGATCGGGCCACAGGCTATGGCCACAAAAGCCTGTAGCCTTAAGGATAATCGCTTCTCCCTCTGGCGATGGACGTTGGAAAGCGACTCGGCAAATCGCTTCGCTTTTGCCAGCTTCTATCGCAATTGACGTCAAAGTTTTGCCCTTCTTGGCGAGGGCACGCTTGACGTCGAAATGATCTAGGGCAGCGGATTTCATAAATCTGTGGCTCTTTTTGAAACGAATGTAACAAACAATTACCACGTATGTAGTTGTTAATCAACTCATACGTGGCGCATGGATAGGGCGCAGAGCCATGGATGCTTTCGAAATGACGTTTGGTCAGCGATTGGAAAAGGTGCGCGGGAAGCGTACGCGGAAGGAAGTGGCGTCGGTGATTGGAGTGTCCACAAGTGCGCTTCAGAACTATGAAGGCGACAAGCGCGAAGTATCTTCAGGAACGCTTGCAGCTGTGCACAGGGAGTTTGGCGTAGATCTTAACTGGCTCGTTACCGGTGAGAAATATTCACCAATCCAGACAGCGGCACCGATTGATGAAGTTCTTCTGAAGCGTGTGCTGGCAGTGGCTATTGATGAGATCAAATTCCAGAAAGACATAGCAAACATGAGCGGTGCTGAACTTGCATCATCCTTGGTAGCGGTTTATCGACTGGTCTTATCAAAGGCTGATGCCCAAGGAAAAGTAACTGATGTGCAGTTGAAGAATTTACCTGAAGTGGTACGTTTTCTCTTCTCCTGATTATCAAGTAATCAGCTTCACACCCAAACGAACGCCTTGCATTGCAGGGCGTTTTTTTGTGCCTGCATGTGGAAGGTCACTGCATAACCTGTAGTTGATATCTGTGATTTTTACCGTATAAGTTTTACATGTTGATAACTACACGATCGTGTAGTAAATCTGTGTGCTCATACTTCAAATGTCGCGTTTTTAAGGCAGCTCCCTTGTTTGATTTGTACCAGTCTTTACACCAAATGGATCTCTCAGACCCTTCAGATGTGTTTCAGTGGTCTGTCCAGCAGCTGGAGGAGATTGATCTGCCCTGGGCGGCATATGGTTGCCTTACCGGTGAAATCAGCATTGCAGAGCGTGCTCCGGCTGTTCTCCTGAACTATCCCGAGAGCTGGGTTGAAGAGTACTTTCTGGATGGTCTGTTTGAGGTCGATCCCGTTGTCACATCACTCACACAAAGAGGCTGCGCAACAAGTTGGGATGAGCTGGCAACCACGAGCGATCAGCGCCATGTGATGGCTAGAGCTGCCTGCCATGGCTTGAAGGCTGGTGTGACAGTTCCCTTGCTAGGGCCTAATCGCTCCATCTTTACGTTTAGCATCGCAGCACAGCATGACCTACATGCTGAGCAACGCTATAAAGCATTGTCGATCGCACATCTGTCTCATGATCTACTGCTGACGCGATATAAGGAAGATTTGGCGCACTCGATTATTGAGCTGACATCAAAGCAGAAGCAGGTTCTCCAGTTCTCCAGTGAAGGGCTTTCTTCTCAGGAGATCGGACAGCGGATGGCACTCAGCGAGGATGGCGTGAAGTACCATCTGCGCAAAATCTATTCTCTTCTCGGAGTTAACTCAGCACGACAAGCGGTCGTTTTAGCTGTGCACCGTGGGTTGATATAGAGCCCTGTCACCCTCTAAGTAGTGCCCATATGACGCCAAATGCTTCCCATTGGGAGGCATTAATGCATATCGCAGTAACAACACAAAAGAACAAAACCACAGATGACGGCGCATGCTTGGCACAGCACAAACTTCGTAAGCAAGTATTCATTGACCGTCTTTCCTACAATACAGGCTCCGGAAGTGATCTTGTCCGCATCACAACTGATGGTGAGATCGATTGCTATGACCAGGACACCGCGCTTTATGTTGTTGTAATGGAGGGGCGGGCAGCGTTGGCATGCTGTCGCCTTGTTCCAGGAACAACAGCGCTTATGGTTCAGGATCTTTGGCCTGAGCTGCTTGGTGAGTTTGATCCAGCGAACAGCAGCGTCGCTGAGGCGTCTCGCATTTGCGTTGATGAGCGCCTGCCGTCAACCCTTCGTACGCAAGCTCTAGATCAGTTGGTTGCAGGGGTTCTTTCCACCGCAGTGAGCTATGGCTTCAGGGAGCTGGTTGGCGTGATGCCAGCTCCCTTATTTCGTCGAGTGCTGGAGGCGCGAGGGTGCGTTATAAGCTACCCAGCAGAACCGATCAGCATAGACAACAAACCCACAAGGGCGGGAGTTATCAGCGTCTCAGAGAGCCTTTTAAGGCGACGTAAAGCAGCCTTGAGGGCCGCTTAAGTTTTCCGCCGCTAAGTTGCGCAGTTTCCGTTTGGAAATTGCGCGCTACACTAGGAGGGCTGAAATCGTGCTTTCAAAGGCTCTCATTTGTTGACATAGTGCTGACACCAAGCCGAAATGCAAAAAGCTCCCGGGAGAGAGCTTTGCTAAACCTCTTTATATACCATGAGGTTAAATGGTGAGCCCGCACGGGTTCGAACCGTGGACCTACTGATTAAAAGTCAGTTGCTCTACCAGCTGAGCTACGGGCTCATTAAACACGAGAAGTCTTTTGGTGGGTTCAAAGGGATTCGAACCCTAGACTGGCTGATTAAACGTTATTACTATCTCTTTATTTTTCAATCAGTTACGTAAGTATGGTATAAAAAATCCTACGTTCACCGCGTGCTTGTCTCAGACTACTCGGCCTGTGGATTGGGCTTGTAGCCTTAGAGTTTCGGGAGCGCAAGCGGTTTTTTCATCATCCACAGACAGAATGAGCGTTTTCCAAGCAAACCCTTTATGTTTGCGTGAGATATTATTTTTTTAGACTTTAAGACCCTTCACTGTCAAGCTTCTCTACTGCAGTACAGGGTGATTCAATGAAAGTGCGGGCTGTTTTCGTTTGTCAGGAATGATATAGCTGTATTCCGATTGTCCTGTACCT
>CANNAV010000221.1 GCA_947502585.1 uncultured Pseudovibrio sp. | reverse complement strand
ATTTCGACGGAGAATTGTTCCGAAACTTAAGAGAAACGGAACGAAAAAGCGGGTCTTTGGGAACAAGAACTTATTTGTTCCGCAATGCTGCACCGGAACGTCAGTGTTAGACGTGAATTAAAAGTGTTGAGATCAATACTTTATACTTAGTGACAAAAATCCTGCCACTTTTGCAGCTTCGAGGGAACTGGGCCTGATTGCTTGCAGTGATTGCCACCTTGTTAGTTATTGTTAGTTATTGTTAGATGGTTTATATTGAAAAAATGAAAACGGAACCGATGAAAACACTAACTGTATCGCTTTCACCCCAGCAAGTGGGCAGGCTCAACGCTGCGGTAGCATCAGGCTCTTATGCTTCAAATAGCGAGGTTGTTCGTGATGCTTTACGCCTCTGGGAACAACGGCAAGAGCTCCAGAAGATTGAAATGCTCGGCCTGAAACGTGCCTATGAAGAAGGCATGGCAAGCGGCGAAGGCCGGAGGATTGATGCCCCAACCTTATTGGCTGAACTGAAGGCGGAAGCCAAAGCGAGTGACTAAATACGTTTTAAGCCCTCGTGCCGAGCAGGATATTCGCGATATCTGGCGGGAGATCGCACAGGACAACGAGCCTGCTGCGGATGATCTCGTCTATCGCCTCTTCAATAAGTTTGAGCTGGCATCAACTCAGCCTCAAATGGGAGCAGCCCGCCCGGAACTCAGTCAAACGGCCCGTATCCTCATTGAAGGCAGCTATATCGTTATTTACGAGCCAAAGCCTGACGGGGTGTTCATTGTCGCGGTAGTCTATGGCGGAAGAAATCCTGTAAATTGGTTATGAGGCAAGCTCGCCGGGCTTACAGGCTCGGACCGAAGTCCCGACCTCGTGACTGGCTCCAAGCCTGCTGACGCTCTTGGCGCTGCTGGACCTCACGGGCACCACGCGCTAGCGCCTCCGGGAGTGGTCCAGCTCTGCCGCGATCTGGGCGGACTGATCTTGCAAACTCGTCAGTGAGCGGCTCAAGGTTTCGCAGTGTGCGGTTAAGCGCGGCAAGCCCTCGGCCAAGGTCTCGACTTGACTGGTCAAGTAGCTGATTTTCTGCTCTTGGTTCTTGTATCCCGCGATGATCTTCGACGAGTTTTCTAAAGCGGCTTGCGTAGCTATCCGCTCGTTCTTGAGTTCCCGCTCCAGTGCGTTCAAAGCGGTCTCGTATTTTTGCGTCAATCCTTCCAAGCCAGCTTTGAATTGTTCCCGCTCGACCCGTGATTGCTCGTGCAGAGCGTTGTAGTGCGTTTCCAATTTTCTCAACGCGGCCGAGAGCTGCTTTTCCAGTTCTGTCATGGCTTAGTCCCTGATTTTCACGATCTGCTGTTTCTGGCCTGTATTCGGATTTGTGATCGTGAACCCCGGATGTACGAGCAGGTCCTTGCCGTTCAAACGGCTCAGGAAGACCCCCGAGCGGTCTTTGAGCACTTGCAGCCCTATCCCGTTCAGCGCGTCCTGTTCGCGCTTCAGCGCTTCGATCTGGGCGGTTAGGGCGTTCTTTTCGGCTGTCATGGATTCCAACTCGGATTTGTTCCAGTTGAACCCTATCCAGCTCAAGCCGAAACCGCTCAGGACGATCAGTACTGAGACGACCAGAGCGCCAAGCGTCCAGACGCTCGCGTTCTTGAGCTGTTGCCGGCTCACCTCGCTGTACCTGCTCAGCTGGTCCTCCAGGGCCGTCAGATGAGCACTCAGGCTCTTGTCTGCGTTCTGGATTGTCGCGACCTTCAGCTTCTCGATAGCGTTCACGGTGGAATTCAGCGCGTTTTCGCACGCGCTCGCTGAGGTCTGCGCGTGCTCTTGCAGCCCGCTGGCGAGCTTCTGCATCTGGGCCTTGCTGGTCTGCTCCAGTAAGCCCCTGTGATCGTCCAGCGCTTGCCTGTCTTGCTCGATCTTGGCTTGCAGCCGCTCGTTCAAGCTGCCCGTCATACGTCCAGTCCTTTCGATAAATTTCACCCTTCAGTCGCCATTTCTCGCCGCTTTCCGGGTCCAGTGCGGTCACGTAGTCTTTGCCCTGGCGCGGAACTTCCATTCCGACCTCTTGCAGCGCCTGGACCAGGGCGGCACGGTTCTGCACCTGCCCCGCTGCAATCCGCTCTTGCAGGTATTCGCTGATTTTCTCGCGACTATTGAGCCGCTCAGTCCCTTCAGGGGCTCTCTGGAGCGCTCTGGCGCGTTTCGGATCATCAGGATCAGCCCAGCCCTTTTCTGCGTTGAGCGCCTCCCTGAGCGGCCTGAACGTCGCCTCCCAGCCCGGCGGAGCTATGTTGAGAGCCTTCCCGGTCCGCAATTCCATGCGCGGTGAAACAAAATGCAGCTCTGCCCGTCCGTTTCCCGTGTGCGAGTGCTTCACCCAGAGGATGTCGTATTGCTCCCGCTCCAGCCCCGCAAAGGCGGTTTGCTCAAACTCGGTCATGACCTGTTCAAGATCGGATTCCGATGGCGCGTCTTCCTCCGCAAACGAAATCACCCCGGACGTGTAGCGCCACTCCCGGTCGATTGAGTTGATCAGGTCTGTTGTCTGCTGAGGATCGCCGCGCAGCACCTCCGGCGGAGAGTTCTCGCGGCCCTGCTCCTTCGTCACGTATTCGACAGGGCCGGACCCTTTGCCCTGCCCACGAGCAAAGAACTTAATCAGCATCCGGTCCGCCCTCAATAAAACGACGAAGGGAAGAAAGCTCGTTCTCGATAGCCGACAGGTGAGAGACGACCTCAACCGCCTGAGCCGCTGACTTCTGGTGGTTGGCCCAACGGGCAAGCTGGTTCAGATTGTTGCCAATCCGGGCCAGTTCACGAATGAGGTTCGGGTCTACATCGATGCGTTGCCGCCGCTTCAGTTTGCTTTCTTCCAAAGCAATTCGCAGCATCTCCGAGAGCGAGACGCCTGCCGTTTCTGCCTTGGCCTTCCAGCTTTCCCGTTGCTCTTCACTGCATTGGATCTGCACGAAGATCCGCTTTTTCTTTTCCATGTCGCCCATTGGGGTTTGAAGGGGGCTCAGCCCCCTCACCAGCGCGAAGTAAATGACACCTTAGTGTCATGACGAGAGTATGCTGGCTTAAACTTATAGTAGATGTTGAGTTAGAATTACCACACACCTTAGGAGAGTGAAAGGCTCTCCTGTCTCAATAAGGTGAAAGGACATACGTGATGATGATTGAGTTTGTGATGGCCGTACTGGCGAGTGTGCTGGGAGCTGCCCTTTATGAGGAGATCAAATATAGGGTCTGGGGATAATTGGTTTCCCCCCAGCCCCCCCTTCCGGCTCGCGCAAGCGCTCGCTGAAGCTCCCTGTGGTCGCCTTCGCGGGTCTGGTTTTACCACACCATCGACCTTGCTACAGCGATCTATGAGGGATCGCGCGGCGGTCGAGGCATGGAAAATTCCAGCCCCTTTAGACCATTAGAAAGGGCAAAAAATAAACATCAATAAAATCAATATGTTATATGGGGGGGGTGGTGCATTAGGATGCACCACCCCTAGTGCATCCTAATGCACCACCCCTAGTGCATCCTAATGCACCACCCCTAGTGCATCCTAATGCACCACCCCTAGTGCATTTTTGCTGTATTTTTACGCAATAAATGCTTATATTTACTGCATTAAAATTACTCATAGGTGATGTGGTGATTCCGGTAAAGCAAAAGAAAAGCCTAGGCTCTTGGGTTCAGGTGGAACGTCGAGCTCTTGAATCCTGGACTGCGCTGTTGAACGAAAAAGGAGGGGCATCTGCTTTGCAGGTCATGCAAACACTCATCGCTCAAATGGGAGATGAAGAGGCCGTTGTCATCAGTCAGGCCGAGTTAGCCCGGATGATTGGGAAAAGCCGTGACACGGTGAAAAGAGCAATCAGCTTGCTTTCATCACGGAACTGGATTGAAGTGCGAAGATTAGGGGACACAGGTTCAGTTAACGCATACATCATCAACAACAGGGTTGCTTGGTACGGTAAACGAGATGGCATCCGGTACAGCACATTCAATGCAGCCGTTTATGTCTCAGAGCGCGAACAACCTGATCGGAGTGAGCTGGATACCCTTCCTCCTCTTCACAAAGTCCCTCACGCAGAAGTAGGAGAGCAACTTCTACCTGTCGGAGAAGGGCTTCCACCGCCTTCAGAGCCAGCTTTACCAGGGCTCGAACCTGAGATGCCCTCAAAACATCATTCCGAGCAAATTGATCTAAAAGATCTTAATCGAAAAAATTGAATGTAATGAAAGATAAAAATTTATACTTATACGAGCGAAAATAATGAAAAAATCACATATAGCTGTAATATCTGCGATTGATGTCATATCTATATCTATATTTATACTGCTTCTATTCTGGTCAACAGGACCAAAAAATATTTGCGGTTACATAATTTTTTCTAAGTGTTACTTCTCTACATCATCTATATTTCTATCTTCATGTATATTATCCGCTGTCATATACATAATGTGCAAAAATGTAAGTTTTAAATACTTCTTACTTCTAAAACTGATGATCGCTGCTATTAGTTTTTTATCGGTATTTCTTTTAGCCGCACAGCCTTACTAGGGGGATGCAATGGAGCAAGTAACTAAAATAGAATTTGACGGAATACAGGTGCGTTTACTTAATGCCGCAGGACAGACAATTGCGCACTCTTTTGCTGTTTCTGGCAATCCATTTTTACAAAGCCCTAGCTTTTCAAACTTAAAGAATACAGGCCCTTTGCCAGAAGGTTCATATACGATTCTACAATCGAATATTGGGTAGATCCCAACAAAAGTACCAAACACGACATGGGTCCGAGAACTAGGGATCTTGTCAATCTCACCTCAAATTT
>CANNAV010000220.1 GCA_947502585.1 uncultured Pseudovibrio sp. | reverse complement strand
TTGGGTGTGAAACTCACTCTCACAATCATAGTATATCTTTATGCCGTCGGGCGGGGCATCCAATCCATCAACGCCTCAAAATGGGACCGTAAGCCGGATATCTCCGCCATATGTATTAAAATCGCCACTGCCAATTCCATCGAAAAAGGCATTTAAATCAAATACGATATCTCGATCCGGATTGGTAATGTAGAGCCCGCCTTCTATCCGTGCTCTGAAATATTGGTCAGGAGATATGTACACCGGATCAACGAGAGTATTGGCTTGCAACCTGTTGAAGTCGTAGATTCCTATCAGAGAAAAGAACGGAGAAACCTTAATTCCACCTTCTGTCCTGTGGTTTACCGATATTTTTGGACCAAACTCAATACGGCCAAGGTTGAAATTTTGGCTGGGAATTCTGTTCCCTAACTCATCAACGTAGGAATACTGCTTTTCTGTGAAATAGGTTATGCGGGTAAATGGGTTTATTGATACATTATCAATATCAAAGCTTCCCGTAACTCCACCGCGCAGCATAAGTCTCTCTGTTTTGAAGGAGTCTTCAAAAATGCCCAGTGCATTAATATTGTTGCTGGACTGGCCATAGGTCGCCTGAACATCAATATACAGACCCTCGTAGGGTTGGAAAACACCATAAGGTCCAAACATCCAACCTACGCCATCAGCACCTGTTCCTGTTGTGTGATCGCGATGGTTCGCTATATCAAGTTGCGCCATAAGCCCGATTGCTGCTTTGTCTTTATATCTGTACTCCGCACCAGCAAACAGTAAGCCCGTTAATATGCTGTAGTCTCCATCTTTAGTTTTGGCAAAAGTACCCTGCGCCCAGGCATCGTAGCCGGATTTAACCCTTTTATCGTACAACTTGCCGGCGTTTTCTTCATCGAATTCCACGTTGACATCGTCCAGAACAGATATTGTATTCCTAAGGCCCAGTTCCATTTTATTTTGCCCGGAAATTCCTTCTCTGTCTGAGATCTTATTCCTGAAAGCCTGGAAGCTAAGTTGGAATGTTGCCAGTAACCGGTCTCCTTCAATGTTGTAGTTTACACTGTTCAGGTTCCGCTGTTTTCCGAAAGGACCATTTCTCAGGCGGGCAACATGGTCAGGTTGTTCCTGAACAATGCTATTTGCCCGATTGGTCACGAACGCAGCAATCGCCCTTTTTGTTTTTTCAATGTCTGCCGCAGAATCTCTGGTATTTGTCATTGAAAGTGAAGAGGCAGGCAGATTAGCTCCATTCACCGTTACCTGATAAGGTGCAAAATTACCTGATCCCAAATACTTTGAGGGAATGGCATTTGCTGTCATTATGGAGCTTCTTGCTTCTCCGTTTTGATCTGTCGTTACAGTTTCCACATTCGTTCCGGTGGTTTGAAATACTAGGGAAGCACCGTTTTCTGGAGAGGTAAATGTAACACTCACTCCTACTACGGGATTTCCTGCCGCATCAAGAATTTCGGCTACAATTAAATCTGAAAACATTGTACGGATTACAGTCGACTGATCTCCTCCACTAATGATGTTAATCGCCGAAACCGCGCTTGCTGAACCGCTGACAGTAAAAGCATAAACACCTGTGTTCGGGTCATTACTGGTAACTTCGAGATCAAATTCATATGGCCCATGCTGTGGGGTATAAGTAACTTCAAAGGTTGTAAAACCGCCAGGAGCGACACTCGTGCTTCCCATAGGACCAATATTGTTAATAGTCACATTGTTCGAAGAAGGTACAGTTGCCTGAAGAGGGAGCGTCAGCGTATCAGTGCCGTTATTAGCAACCCTATAGGTTATAGTAATCGGTGCACCTGCAGTAGCACTACCTCCCTGCGGATCGGTACCGCCATTTGAAATGGGCGTTCCATCCTGGCGCTCAAGGACAATTACCGGTTCGCCGGATGCCGCCCCGCTGACCGTAATTGTATAGGAGGGCGTAGCCGGATCGTTACTCACAACTGTCAGGCCAAACGAGTACGCCCCGGCTAACGTGGGTGTGTAAGCAACTGAGAAAATGGTGGAACCGCCGGGTGCAACACTGGTGGTTCCCATGGCGCTGATGGAGTCAACGGTTACATTGCTTTCAGCAGAGCTGGTTGCCGGGCTGGTCAGCGTCAGAGTATCAGTACCACTATTGGCAACCGTATAGGTCAGATTAATCTGTGTACCAGCAGTTGCTCCACCTCCCTGAGCATCTGTCCCGCCATTTGCGATTGTATTTCCGGCAGGCCGCTGCAGGGCAATAACAGGTGCGCCGGATGCCGTCCCGCTGACCGTAATTGTATAGGAGGGCGTAGCCGGATCGTCACTCACAACTGTCAGGCCAAACGAGTACGCCCCGGCTAACGTGGGTGTGTAAGCAACTGAGAAAATGGTGGAACCGCCGGGTGCAACACTGGTGGTTCCCATGGCGCTGATGGCGTCAACGGTTACATTGCTTTCAGCAGAGCTGGTTGCCGGGCTGGTCAACGTCAGAGTATCAGTACCAGTATTGGCAACTGTATAGGTCAGGTTAGTCTGCGTACCAGCAGTTGCTCCACCTCCCTGAGCATCTGTCCCGCCATTTGCGATTGTATTTCCGGCAGGCCGCTGCAAGGCAATTTCAGATTCGCCGGATGCAGTGCCGCTGACCGTAATTGTATAGGAGGGCGTAGCCGGATCATCACTCACAACCGTCAGGCCAAACGAGTACGCCCCGGCTAGCGTGGGTGTGTAAGCAACTGAGAAGCTAGTGGAACCGCCGGAGGCAACACTGGTGGTCCCCATGGCGCTGATTGCGTCAACGGTTACATTACTTTCAGCAGAGCTGGTTGCCGGGCTGGTCAGCGTCAGAGTATCAGTACCACTATTGGCAACCGTATAGGTCAGGTTAATCTGCGTACCAGCAGTAGCACTACCTCCCTGATCATCTGTCCCGCCATTTGCAATAGTATTTCCGGCAGGCCGCTGCAGGGAAACAACAGGTTCGCCGGATGCAGTTCCGCTGACCGTAATTGTATAGGAGGGCGTGTTGGGATCGTCACTATCAACCGTCAGGCCAAACGAGTACGCCCCGGCTAACGTGGGTGTGTAAGCAACTGAGAAGATGGTGGAACCGCCGGGTGCAACACTGGTGGTTCCCATGGCGCTGATGGCGTCAACGGTTACATTGCTTTCAGCAGCGCTGGTTGCCGGGCTGGTCAGCGTCAAAGTATCAGTACCAGTATTGGCAACCGTATAGGTCAGATTAATCTGTGTACCAGCAGTTGCTCCACCTCCCTGAGCATCTGTCCCGCCATTTGCGATTGTATTTCCGGCAGGCCGCTGCAGGGCAATAACAGGTGCGCCGGATGCCGTCCCGCTGACCGTAATTGTATAGGAGGGCGTAGCCGGATCGTTACTCACAACTGTCAGGCCAAACGAGTACGCCCCGGCTAGCGTGGGTGTGTAAGCAACTGAGAAGGTTGTGGAGCCGCCGGGTGCAACACTGGTGGTTCCCATGGCGCTGATGGCGTCAACGGTTACATTGCTTTCAGCAGAGCTGGTTGCCGGGCTGGTCAGCGTCAAAGTATCAGTACCACTATTGGCAACCGTATAGGTCAGATTAATCTGTGTACCAGCAGTTGCTCCACCTCCCTGAGCATCTGTCCCGCCATTTGCGATTGTATTTCCGGCAGGCCGCTGCAGGGCAATAACAGGTTCGCCGGATGCCGTCCCGCTGACCGTAATTGTATAGGAGGGCGTGTTGGGGTCGTCACTATCAACCGTCAGGCCAAACGAGTACGCCCCGGCTAACGTGGGTGTGTAAGCAACTGAGAAGATGGTGGAACCGCCGGGTGCAACACTGGTGGTTCCCATGGCGCTGATGGCGTCAACGGTTACATTGCTTTCAGCAGCGCTGGTTGCCGGGCTGGTCAGCGTCAAAGTATCAGTACCAGTATTGGCAACCGTATAGGTCAGATTAATCTGTGTACCAGCGGTTGCACCACCCCCCTGGTCATCTGTCCCGCCATTTGCAATAGTATTTCCGGCAGGCCTCTGCAGGGCAATTTCAGGTTCAATCCTTACAGTGTTAATAATGAACCCATTAATATTCCTATTACCATCACCAGAGTCATTTATAAGAGTAAAACTCAAAGGTTCTCCATTCACCTGGGCAGTAGTTACAATTGTACAGCCTGGAATTGGTTCACACCGAACGGCAAATGATTGAGAATTATCGTTGGTAACATCACCAACTCCACCTGTGCCACCCGTAATAGTTGTATCATTCAGAGTTACTCTTCCCAAAGCCAGGGGATCATAAATAATATCCACTTCCGGAGGAAAGTTCTCGATATCGTTCTGAACAATAATGTCATAATTAGTCGGGGGAGAAAGTTCGCAAGTCAAAGCAACCAGGTCAATAAAAAGCTGATTAGTAACTGTCGCTTCCGGGCAATTGATATTTGCAGGAGTTGCCGCATAGGAGGTGTTATAATTAAAAATAACTCCCAATATATTGAAAATAACAAAAACTGAAAAAGTTAACAGTAATTTATATATCGTTTTGATATTTACTTCGATCTCTCCTGATGTATTAGATATTAACATATTCACACCTGCGATACATTATAACTGTGAGATTTTTATTTTATATGTAGTTAAATGTAGGTTAAAGTTGACCTATTTTGTGTGCGTCAAGGCTCTCCCGCCATTGTGTAGAAGGCTAAGATCTTGTATCCTAAGGGGAAACTGGGTGGCTCTCCTTCCATTCTGTAGGAAGGGTCTCAGGCGTATTTTTCGTAGCCTTGTAAGTCCAGGAACATCCGTTGGAAGATGGTCCTGGTGTTGAAGAGGCCATAGCATCTGCGT
>CANNAV010000219.1 GCA_947502585.1 uncultured Pseudovibrio sp. | reverse complement strand
CTATTGAAACTAATCTATCCATATTAGATATATTCGCACACATTTAGATAGATATCAAGCGAACAGTTAAAGCCCCTGCCCTTGGCATTGCTGGAACCACCTATCACATTTTAGATATCCTCATCGGATTGACGGCGATGGATGACTGGCAGGCTGACCGTCGCCCGCTGGTCGCGATTTCCAATGAGAAGCTGGCGCAATACGTGCATCGCTCAGTGCGCACAGTGACCCGATGTTTAAAGCAACTGGTTGAAGCTGGTATTATCGCCTATCGCGACAGTCCAACCGGTCGTCGTTACATCCATAGGGACGGATCAACAGGCAACAGGTATGGTGAGATCCAACGCGGTTTTGGCCTTGACTTCTCCCCTGCCCGCCAGCGTGTCCATGAGCTGAAGTTCATTGGAGCTGCATACACGGCGCGGCTGAACGCACAAAAGGACGCCAGGCGGACTGTAAACCGGCTGTTGCGTTCAATCCGCGATATGTCTGTGCTGGCAGCAAAGGAGGGGGTCTGCTTTCAAAGTATTGAGGCATCTGTGGCTGCGTTAGATGGCAAGGCCATTGCAATAGAGGATAGGGCAGAGATCCTTCAGACGATCTATGAAGCGGCGTCTGCCTTGTTTGAAGGGCCTTTAAATGATGAAAAAATGTCATGCGCGGGTGACATCAGCGTCCCCCCTTATAATTATACAAACTCTCAAACACTTCAAAAATGTAACCATATGCAGGGATTGGCTGACGCCAATCACTTGAATTTTTCTGATCCCGAACAAGTCGGGATCGGTTCGGCTTTTGAAGAAGTCGAACAAAGCAAAGCTCGGGCCAAACCTGAGCACAGCAGCCAGCCGCAACTGCCAAAAGAGGCTGGAAACGCCCTTGCCTCGATCTCAATCGGGTTGATCAATGCTGCAACACCGCACACCAGGGAACTCTTGGGCGAGCGCTTTGACTGCTGGGCTGATCTGGTGGGCCAGTGCAATCACCTCAGACTGGCAATTGGCCTGTCTGTTGATGGCTGGAAACAAGCTGTTGCAGCACTTGGTGTCAAAATGTCCGCTGCTGTATTGGTCGTTACCGTTGAAAAGAGCCTGCGTGATCCTGTAGCGATTGCACGCCCAGCCGGTTATTTCCGCGCCTGTGTGGATCGTGCCGGAGAGGGTAAACTGGCGCTGCACAAGTCGCTTTACGGACTGCAAGAGCCAGATAAGGAGCACATGTAGGTGGATTATTTAGCTCAAAACAAGGAGGCAATCCTTCACAGGTTCAAGGGCGGAATGTCCATTCGCCGCCTGCACCAAATTTACGGTGGCTCGCCGCAAGACATTGAAAAACTGATCGGGAGCCAGAGCATGCCACACCCCAATGTAGGGGTGTTCGCGGCAGACTTCAGGTGCAAAGGCGGCTTGACCAGCAGGTCAATCCAGCTTTTCGATGCGCTCCCGCCGAAAGCGCAAACATTAGCGTTTGAAGCGACCAATAAGTTCGCCGTGCCGGTCATTGCCTTGTTTGAGAACATGGGCAAAAAGCATGCTGAAAAACGGGCGCGTGGCTGCTTCTTTAGCGCCGTTGAAAGGCAATGCGGGTGGTCGTTCCGGCACATTTCTATACAAACAGGGTGGAGCAGGGCTTATGTTGTCAGCGCGATTTCAACGTACCTGGGGCCCGGAGAGGATGACTAATATCAGAGCGCAGTAAAGGAGCAAACAGCGCCCTGATAAACCAGTTGAAAGGAAAGTAAGTGGGACAAACGACAAAATTGAGAGGCAAGAAACTCACATTGGGGTTCAAATCTCAAACATCGGTGCCAGCACCTAAGGTGAGTGCGCCGCCCGTATCAAATGTTGCTGAACCGGTTGCAAAGAATGTTAATCGGGAATCTGTATCAGACAGCGCGGCGGATCACGACAGGAAGCCCGCTAAAAAAACATTCAGGGACTACCGGACCATGCGGGGGGATTTAAAAGACAGAATCCTGACCAACATGGTCAATGCACTCGCTCTGGATGAGACCGGTCAATTGCCTGTGTTCTTCCGTCAGGACCGGATCATGCCTGCAAAGATTGGTTTATTTCATGATCTGATTCAGAGGTTTCCAAACTTCAATGACAGGAAAGCGTTAAAAGCTGCACTTGTGCCATTCTTTCGGGATCTGGCCTATATTCGCTCCATTATTGAAGAAGAACAGCGCTTCGATCTGGACCTGAACCCGGTGGAAGGTGAGCTGGGAGAAATCACACAGTCACACAAAGAAGACGCCCGGAAAGAATTAGATTTTAAATTGAAGAACATCAAAAAGCGTATGCAAAAAAAGAACAGTGCAGTCCCGGATTAATCCTAGGCGCTGCGTGTTTGCAGGCTTTTCAATTGGTGTTTTCCGGCGAAGGTACCGAAAATTTAGGCTTACAGGGCCCTACTGGCCCATAGCTCCGATAATGGCCAAAATTCAGAACAAATCAAGCTCACGGCCTTTTGCTCACTCTTTACAGAACACGCATTTTGTAAAGAGTTTATGCTTTTGAGGCATTTAATTTCAGTACGTTACACGGGTTCTGATAGATTAGCCCAAATGGCGAAATGTGGGTTCGTCCCAACATAGGTACCAAGTGCGACACGTTATTTGAAATACTGCATTGATCCATAGAGATAATATGGGTTTCACTCCCCGTGAAAACACGACTCTGATCGAAAGCAGAATTCAAGGGTGGGATATAGATGTCACGAATTGCATATATGGCCATCTTGAGGATCAGATGGAGAACGGACTGCACGTAATTTTGGGTCTACCCATGGTCTACACACTAGAATGAACAGATGCTCAAATATATATCTGATATAAATCTGATTATATAAATAGGCCCAGTTCCCACGAACGTGCATTTTCGGCAGGATTTGGGATGTGCGGCTGAATGGAACGAAAAGGTACCATAAGGCCCCAGCCGTTTCCATTTTCGCAAATGTCTTGACTTGCGCACATCGACAACGTGCATTGAAATATAAAGATAATTTCATTGCAAAATACCTGCGCGAAGCAATCTACTTATGCAATATGTTTGGCACAGCAACCAGCTTGTAATGGTCGGCAAAATACTTGTTGTTGCTAACTGGCAGCACTGAGGCTGCTTTAAAGGCAAACCTAGCTAACTATATGAAATATATAATCAATACGTCATGAGTCCATCTTTTAGTTTTCTGGGACGTGTTAGGTTCTCAGGCCGTCAAAAGCGCTTGTGGTACTTTTTCGTTTCTCTCAGCCGCACAACCCGTTACCTGGTTGAAGGGCAGGGTGTTAAAACTTACCTATGGTCAATCTGCTATCGCTAACTGGATTGAATAGTGCGGCGGCACAATAGCCTGACAGGAGGTGCGTGTATGAAACATGGTAAGCCCGAAAAGATCAGCTCATTGCGCAAGAAACAAACCGCGAGTGAGCGAGATCGGAAAAGACGCAAGGTCGAACGGTGCAAGACCCTGCTTGGTGATTACTTTCTTAAACAGGCCATTTGGTCGGAGCAGATGCGGGCAGATCTACTAGCATGGGTCGAAACTTTGCCCAAGCAGGAACAAGAGTTGTTTGAAACTGTCTCGTGGCTCCATGAGCCCGATCAGGACCATCAACATGACGAAGAACCACCGCTGGGTTTTGTAAGCCGCAGCATGAGGATACAGCCACCCGCGAGGGTAAAAGCAGGGGACCAAAAATCATAGGCGCTTAAAACCAGCGCTCAATAAGGGCCCGATATTTTGCAGCTTCGAGGGAACTGGGCCTTTCATGGCCCAGTTCCCTCGAAGCTGCAAAAGTGGCAGGATATTTGTCACTAAGTATAAAGTATTGATCTCAAACACTTTTAATTCACGTCTAACACTGACGTTCCGGTGCAGCATTGCGGAACAAATAAGTTCTTGTTCCCAAAGACCCGCTTTTTCGTTCCGTTTCTCTTAAGTTTCGGAACAATTCTCCGTCGAAATATCAAATCCTGCCGAAAATGCACGTTCGTGGGAACTGGGCCAATCCATGTCAAAAGGGAGGTTGATTTGGCTCATAAAAACGCGACAATCTGATTATTTAAAAACTGACTTTATCTACAATAACCCTTATATTACAATGACTAATGCTTCTACACAATGGAAGCAGATCCCTTCTTTCACGCATGACGAACGCCCTAAGAATTAAGGGATATCCAGAAAAGTCTCCGTTGATAAATTAGACACTCGTAACTAGAATA
The DNA here is from genome assembly GCA_947502585.1 of uncultured Pseudovibrio sp. Classification (GTDB taxonomy): domain Bacteria; phylum Pseudomonadota; class Alphaproteobacteria; order Rhizobiales; family Stappiaceae; genus Pseudovibrio. The sequence continues at coordinate 656 of CANNAV010000219.1, read as the reverse complement.
TACATGAGTGAAAAATTATGGATAATCCATCGGAACACAAAGATTGTCAGCCCGCACCCGATCCAGACATATCCTACGAGATTTCTGGGTGGGAAATTACGAAAGGTCCCCCATATATATTGGGTTATGAACAATTTCAACCCAGCCCTACTGAGCCAGTGGAATTAGACGCGGCAATGGGTGTTCTTCTACCAGAACAAACGGCAATACCAGAGATGCCGATTACGAGATATCTTCAGGTAGGAGGTGTAACAGACGGTACCCAATGGGTTATTAAATCTGATACACCGCAGCTTCCATATTTTTCTCTGATTATTGATCCTCCAAAGCATCCAGCAAACTACACATTCGGGGCAGATATTACATTTGATATATCTTTTGTGGGAGACCCCAAATACGCCTACCTTCAACTAATGGTAAACAATAATTATCACACGACCCTACCAGTAAAGACACTCGGTGATGGGAAACATACGGTATCCATACCAGCTGGGCATCTTGAAAGTGAAAGAAATTTTATCTATGTTTTTCCGCCACAAATAGATCCATCGTTAGAGGCGTATTTCTTCATTAGCTCAGTATCAGTCGTTTCACATGCAGTTTCCTTGAAGTCAAAGTACGTATGGATTTCGATATCCAGTGTTCAAATACCGGAG
>CANNAV010000218.1 GCA_947502585.1 uncultured Pseudovibrio sp. | reverse complement strand
TTCCAGCGGCTGTTTCTGGACTTGCAGGGCTTTGAAAAATTCGCTTGAGTACCATTCCTACAGAACGGACGGAGAGCTAAAATGAGGGCAATGCCCGTGTTGGACCACGAGCATTGCAGGGGAAACTCTACCCGTTAAGGGCAGGCAATCATTTCAATCTCGACAAGAGCATCTTTTGGAAGACGCGCAACTTCCACGCAGGAGCGTGCAGGAAAAGGCGCTTTGTTGTCTTCAAAGAATTTACCGTAAACATCGTTCACAAGCCCAAAGTCATTGAGATCTTTCACGAAAACGGTTGTCTTCCTGATGTTGCTCGCAACAAGACCGGCCTTTTCAACAATCGCCAGACCGTTTTTCAGCGACTGAAGGGTCTGCTCAGCAACATCAGCAGACATCTCGCCGGTTTCCGGGTTGATCGGCAGTTGGCCGGACGTGATCACCATCTGACCAAGATTCACGCCCTGAACATAAGGGCCAATCGCTGCAGGTGCTTTGGAGGTGTCGATAGCTGTCATTGTATTTCCTGTTTTATAGGCTAATTAGTTCAAACTGTTCGGACGGTGAGACAAATTCCGTTTGAGCAGCAATTGTTTGCAGCTCCCACTCACCTTTTTCCTGAGTGGCCTTAAGCACACCATACACCGCGTTATTGCAATGCTGGAAAGCTTTTACTTCAGAAAGTCCATTAAGATAAGCAGCGGCAAATACAGATGTGATTAAATCACCCACACCAACCGGCTGACGCTCAAACGGCAGGTGTGGGCGCTGTGCCAGATAGCTGCTTTGCGCACTCGCAAACATCATGGTGAATGCCTCATCAGAAACGCTGTGCAGATGTTTGGCAAGAACCATTTTGGGCCCTTTTTCCATAGCTTCTGCGCATGCATGATGGGCTTGTTCCAGTGTTTCAATAGGCACACCAATGAACTGCGAAAGCTCGAACTGATTAGGTACAATCACATCCGCAATCGGCATCACTTTGCTCACCAGCAGCTCGGCGACACCTTCACTGACGATGCAGCCTTTGTCTGACGCACCCATCACCGGATCGCAGAAATAGAGACACTCAGGATTGTGACGGCGTACTTCCTTGACAATATCGACAATGACATCGCAGTGTGATGCGCCGCCAAGGTATCCTGTTACAATTCCCTTGATCTGAGAGAGGGCATTCAGCTTTGCCAGACCTTCAAAAATCTCAGAGATTTGCCTGGCGTCATGAACCTGACCGGTCCAACCCTGCGGGTGCTGGGTGTGGTTTGAAAACTGGACGGTGTTGATCGCCCAGACTTCATGCCCCATACGTTGCATCGGAAATACAGCACAGCCGTTGCCGGCATGACCATATGTCACGTGAGACTGGATGGAGAGTATGCCTTTCATTTCAACTACCTCATTTCGAAACCCGGGCTCTCAATTGCGAGCCCGAGCAGAGCATCATGCCATTCTCGGCGCTTATGGGTAAACTGGAAGTGCGTTGAACATTCCCAGGATGTGACTGACTGCAACTAAAATGCCAAAGCCAAAAACCACCCAGACAAGAGCTTCACCGCCCCAGACACGGAACTGAGGGTTACCGAATTTTCTGCGGCTGGCGCGTACCATCAAAGCCGGGACAATCGCAGTCCAGACAGTTGCAGCCAGACCAGCGTAGCCAATCGCAATGATGAAACCATCCGGGAAGAAGATGCCACCAATCAGCGGTGGTACGATGGTCACAGCTGCGGTTTTTGCACGGCCCGCATGGCTGTCATCAAACTTCATAAAGTCCGCTAGAAAGTCGAATAAACCAAGCGCAACGCCCAGGAAGGAACTGGCTACAGCCATATTGCCAAATGCGGACAACATGTTTGATGCAGAGGTGTTTTCAACTGCACGGCCAAGAGATTCCACCAGTACGCCGATGTTCCCACCCTGTTCGATGATTGGGCCAAATTCAGGTCGTGAGATGTTGCCCAATGTGGCGAACAGCCAGACAATGTAAAGTACCAATGCGAGTAAAGTGCCTGTACCAAGGCAGAGTAAAATCTTCCCGGGCTCTTTGCCATAGTACTTCATCAGGCTTGGCACATTGTGGTGATAACCGAAGGATGCCAGGCAGAACGGCATTGCTGCAAACAGGTACGGGAAGTAACTCCCCATGCCCATACCACTGTTGCTGTCAAAAAAAACTGCGGCCTTCATATTGAAGGTGTAACCGCTCACAGACAAGAAGAATGTGATGATCATGCCGCCAAGAAGGATTGTGGTGATGCGGTCAACTGCCTTGGTGGACCACCAGACGAAGAACGCCAGACCCAACGCGAAGATGAGGCCTGCAAGCATCTGCGGAGGTGCAACACCAAGGGTTGCATCAAGCGTATGGACCACGATTGATCCACCACCAGAGATGTAAGCGTAGCAAAGAATGTAGCCAACAAACGCCACTGAGATGTTGTTTATAGTGTTCCACCCGGTCCCAAGGGTGTCTTTCACCATTGTATCGAAACTGGACCCTACTGGATAATTCAGGTTAGTTTCCAATATCATAAGCCCCGAATGCAGCATGCAAAACCAGGTAGTCGCCAGTGCCAGAATGGCCCATATGCTCCACATGCCAGCGCTGACGGTTGGAACAGAAAACATACCAGCGCCGACCGCAGTGCCGGCGATGATCATAGCCCCGCCCAGAAAGGATGGACTGACTGTTGCAGTGGATTTTCCCAAACCACCAAATTGTATGCCCTCAGCCATTTACTTCTCTCCCGTGAAGTAGTCTGTTATATCCGTGAGGAAAGAGAAGAGGCGCAGAGCCGCGCCTCTCAAGTTGCCAACTTACTTGATTGGCTTCAGACGCGCAGTGAAGTGACGAAGTACAGGTGGCTCGTATTCAAAGTCAAAGCCTTTGATGTCCTTCGCGTTTTTCGTAACATTGATCAGAGCATCCGCGATGTAGTCCATATGGTCATTGGTGTACACCCGGCGCGGAATGGCCAAGCGCATGAGTTCCAGCGGAGATTCTTTTTGCAGACCTGTCGCAGGATCACGGCCGAGCAGGAACGAGCCGATTTCAACCGGACGAACACCGGATTCAAGATACAACGCGTTACACAAAGCCTGTGCAGGGAACTGGTCGCCCGGGATGTGCGGAACGATCTTCTTCGCATCTACGAATACTGCGTGACCGCCGGTTGGATGCTGAATTGGCACGCCGCCTTCAGCAAGACGATCACCCAAATACTTTACCTGGCCAATACGATAGTGCAGGAAGCTCTCATCTGCGCCTTCATGCAAACCCCGTGCAAGCGCTTCCATATCGCGACCGGCTAATCCCCCATATGTCACGAAGCCTTCCATTGGGACGCAGAGAGTTTGGACGGCCTGGAAGAGCTCCTTCTTCTCCCGGATTGCGCACATGCCGCCGATGTTGACCAGAGGGTCTTTTTTGGCGGACATGGTGAGCATATCGCCGTATGAGTACATTTCCCGGATGATGTCGGTGATCGACTTGTCCCTATAGCCTTCCTCACGCTGCTTAATGAAATACGCATTTTCACAGTAACGGGCCGAGTCGATCACAACAGGGATGTCGTATTTCTGGCCAATCTCATAAACAGCCCGCATATTGGCCATGGAAACTGGCTGACCACCGGAGCTGTTACAGGTCACAGTGGTGATAATCCCGGTGATGTTCTTAGCACCATTTTCCTTGATCGCCGTTTCCAGCTTTTCCAGATCGAAGTCACCCTTCCAGTCGTAATAAGTGGTTGTGTCATAGGCCCGTTCGTCCACCACGTTGATGACCTCACCACCATTCAGCTCCACGTGTGCGGCTGTGGTGTCGAAGTGGTAGTTCGAAATGAACACATGCTTGTCTGCATTGCGCACGTCTTTTGCGCGACGAATCAATGCCGGAAACAGGATCTGTTCTGCACCGCGCCCCTGGTGGGTCGGCACCAAATATTCATAACGGAAGAAGTGATGGACCGCATCCTTAAGGTTGTAAAAGTTGCGGGAACCGGCATAGGATTCGTCGCCCATCATCATGCCAGCCCACTGGTAGTCAGACATAGCGCCCGTGCCGGAGTCTGTCAGAAGATCAATGTATACGTCATCACCGGGGAGCAGAAATGGGTTGTAACCTGCTTCAGCCAATGCCTTTTCGCGGTCTGCGAAATTGGTCATTTTGATTGGCTCAACCATTTTGATGCGGAACGGCTCAGGAATACGTTTCATTGTTTTAGTCCTTGCATAACGTTTCTTTTGCGTAGGCCTCGTCCAAAAACCGGGTCCCAATTTTTGGGCTACGCTGGTGCGCAGGGGCTGGTTCACTCTCCAGCCATATGGCACAAAAGAGTTCAACTACCTGTAAGTGCAGTTGTTTGATTTGAAAGTGATGTATTGCAGCAGCAGTCGCCGGATTTAAATGAAGAACGCAGCTCACTCGTTACCTGCCAATGACAAATTGAGTAATTCTGCCCGACTAACTATGGGAGAAGATGTAATATCTCTAGGATCCCAAGTATATTGTGGGGAATTTCATTCCATATTTAAAGGGACTGATGTCTGATAGGCTTATGCGCACACATTGGGGAAGTCATAGGCAAGACGAACATCTTGCGTATACCATGCCATATTTTTTTTATTGCTATACTGAAGAACCAGTAATGACCGGCTCATGGCCTATTCCTCATCTTTACTTCTTATCATGTGATGACAATAATATATGAAACCACATCAACCCATGTGTCAAGCAGCAATTCTGTTTCTTTTCTAAGTGATATGCCCTATAATAAGTACTTCATAAGGTCTAAACCTAACATTGAATAAACAAATGGTGTATTTATTCTAAGGTCAAAGCAAATAGGGTGGCTCTACTTCCATTGTGTAGAAGCATTAGTCATTGTAATATAATGGTTATTGTGGTTAAAGTCAGTTTTCAAATAATCAGATTGTCGCGTTTTTATGAGCCAAATCAACCTCCCTTTCGACATGGATTCCC
>CANNAV010000217.1 GCA_947502585.1 uncultured Pseudovibrio sp. | reverse complement strand
TCTAACAAACAAGGCGGGTCATTTTTAAATGCAAATTATCCCGCCAGGTGGGTCAATTTTGCATGCTGATCAACAAGCCATTTCTTTGGACAGAGCCTCGACCCAGCCGTCAATCCAGTCCAGTGCGGCTTCTTCAGGATAAACACCGGATTTCGCATCATGTTCCATGCGATCTACCAATCGCTTGGCACCCAATTCAGCAAAAGTCGCATCAAAGGCTTTGCCTCCGCCACAAAATGTTTGTGGATAGTCCATGCTTCCCAAAGCAATGACCCCGTAGCGCACCGACGACAGATCGGGGCGTTCCCTTGTCAGCAACCCGTAAAATTCTTTGCCGTTGTCCGGCACTTCCCCGGTTCCATAGGTTGAACTGCAAACAACGTATGTATCGCGTGCGTCCAGCATCTTTTGCGTTGCTTTTTCCATACGAACAACGCGGGCCTTGTAGCCTGTTTCGTTGAGTTTATCGGCGACCTGATCCGCGACCATTTCAGCAACGCCGCTCATGGAAGCGACGAGAACAACAACTGGATGGCTCATTTCTACCCTTTCGCAGCACACCTGTCATTTAGGATCTGCTTTCTCTGAACCGGCTGAGCCGGATTGCTTTTCGTTGAAGGCTGCCGAAAGACCCAAGGTTACTTCCTGAGCCGCAGCCTGAACATAAATCGATAGCCGTTCGACCATCTGCGAATTCACTTCGTGCTCGTTCAAGACCAGCGTCATGCTGCCGATCACAGACTTGTTGGCTGCGAAGACAGGAGCCGCGATGCCGACTTTACCCGGGTCCAGCTGCCCGTAAGCGACAACGATGGTGTCGGTCCGGATTCGTTTTAAATTTTGCCGAAACTCTTCCCAGGTTGTTCCAAGACCAGCAGCCTCAATTTCCTTCTCGTAGTCGGCAAAAATCGCTTTCAGGTTCCGACTGGGGATATATGCAAGGACAACCCGCGAGGCGGCACCAAGAAAAAGACCCAATGGCCGCCCCCTTTCGTAGGAAAGGGATTTTTCCGGATCAACAAACCCTTCGCTGTGAACACACATCACCTGATGGCGGAACTTTCGGCATAGCAACGCAGAGCCATTGTCACCCGTCAGATCAACCAGCTTTCGCATGATCGGTGTTGCCGTTCTCACCAATTGATCCTGACGCCGTATCATTCTGTCGAATTCGATAATCGCAGGACCAAGAGTGTAAACTCCGGGGTTCAATGCCTCGACCAGACCAAAAGCACTCAGGCTGTTAAAGTAGCGGTAAGTCGAGCTGCTGGACAGCGAAAGACGTCTGGTCGCCTCTTCCACCGTCCATTCCGGTTCTTCAATGGTGAAAAGCTTCATGACTGATAATAGTCTATCTGCAGTTGCCATAAAGATTTTCTCCTGTTTCCTGATCCCCGATAGTACTTAAACGCAAAACAACCTACCAGTCGTCATCGTCGTCTGTTTCGGCTGTCAGTTCATCTACTATTTCCCGCCATCTGTTGCCAGTCGTATCCACAGGTGGATGTTCCTCGTCACAGTTGCCGCAAGTGCGCATTTCTTTGTCACTGTTAAAGGCATTGGTGGCGCGAAGATATACTTCCTGAGGCAGCTCCTCGGCCGTATCCCAGGTCACGCGCGCCACTTCGGAAGAGCATTTCCCGCAATACCATGCAACTGCTTCCAACCCGGCATGCTCTGCTTTGTAACGATATTGGATTGTCTCTTCCGATGGCACAATGCGATGCGGCGTACGCGCCGGGACATAGATCATTTCGCCCGGAGTACCCTTGACGTAATTCACGCTGCTGCCGCGGAATTCAACTTTGGCTGCACCCGACATCAGCACGATCATTGTGTCTTTTTCACAAATCAGGTGAAAGGGCTGAATGCGGTCACTTCGGCTGATGTTGACCTGCGGGTCTACACCCTCCGAGATTGCGGGGTACTCGTCAAAGCAGCCGATCTGCTGAGCGAGTTGATAGGTTTGATGAAATCGCCTACGTGGCATCTTTCTGTCTCCTCGCTTAGTTCAAACGGACATCGCTTCGATGAGCAAATCGCGGCAATGCTCACTGGCTTCGTAGTTTGTGTGATAATTCGTCCAACCCCAGACGTGCATCGGGAACAAGTCGTGCTCATGTCCACATTTGGGACACTTTCGAACCTCCGGGTCTTCATTGTATTCTTTGCCGAATTCATAGCTCTTTAGCAACGTTTCCAGCGGAGCAAAGTAGCCAGGTACAGGGCCGCGAATTTCGTTGTAGTTCTCAACGTCAAATTCGTGGTCCAGCATGACATTCTGGCACTTATGGCAGTGGAATGTCAGGCCTTCGTGCTGGCGCACGCCTTTTGCTGACTGACGTTGCACAACGATCATCAGCATCACGTTTTCCGGATCTCTTTCGTTTTCGAAGAATGAACCTACATGGTGGCTGCGCGGGCCTACCATCAGTGTACCTGTCCTGACGGCTGAGCCTTTTGAAGCCAGGCAAAGGAAGGTTTCATCCACCGAATTTGTGTGATGGAAGTGGCCCATGCCCTCGTCCCCAAGGTCGCCCTGGAACAGAGCGATGCCGGGAACAAGGCATTCATCCGTCACATAAGGAAACGGGGTTGTCAGTGTGGTGTTTGCTGTCCGGGCAGCATGGAATGCGTTCGCCGCCAGAGGCGGGCGATCCGGATCAGGTGGCGCAATTGTCAATTGAGTGTTGTCTGTGCTCATAGGCTAACGTCCCATGTTGGGTTTCAACTAGTTTCCACTCAAGCCCGGTCGGGTCCAATTATCGAGCCAAGTTTCCAGCCCGCATCAACGTTTCCGTCGATCGTCATCCGACCGGCCATAAAGGCTTCGGTTGGGTCTTTGCTGCCATCTGAGATCTTACAGAAATCCGCAAACCTGATGTTTACGATTGTTTCGGCGTCGTTGTCCTCGTTCGAAACGACATGAGGGACATTCCTGGCATCGATAAAAATGACGCCTTCGTCGCCAAAGTTGAATTTCACTGTGTGCCCAAAGCCGCTGTCTTCTCCAACGCGCCTACGCATTTCCTGTGTCATTTCTCCGAGTGTCGGTTTGGTCATTTCACTTTCCTCCCATAAAGCAATGATTCGCAAAAAAAGGCCTTCAATTTGATTGCCAATTTCAAACGAAAATCGCAATATATGGGAATAATGTCAAATTAAATATCAATTTTTATTGTTAAATGCGAGAAAATGTGACATATGCGGTGGATATTGAGTACTGTCTGAACGATTTTTCCCTGCCTGTTAGCACTCGCCAGACAGGTATTCATATCGCAGGAAGGGATCTTCAAATCCCGACTCACGAAAGAAAGGGTGAAGCTTTGTCACAAATACAGAAAATCGTGATTGTGGGGGGCGGACAAGCGGGTGGCCGGGCAGCCTTGGCTGCGCGCACAACAGACCCATCTGCCGATATCTCTTTGATTTCTCAGGAGCCTTCCGCGCCCTACGAAAGGCCGTTTTTGTCGAAAGCCATGTTGCTGGATGACGCAACCAAGCTTCCTTTTGTGTTCGATGAAGCCACGGCCGAAGCGCAAGACATTCGTTTGCACTTGGGAATATCGGTAACCAAAATAGATCGAGTGGCAAAAGAAGTTCTTCTCGAAGATGGTGAGAGCATAGCATACGACAAACTGATTCTCGCGACTGGCAGCCGGCTGAGGCGTATCTCAGTGGGCCGGGACGATGAGGACTGTGTTCACTATCTTCGTACCATTGACGACTGTGCCAGATTACGCGGACACCTGACCAAAGGTAAACGGTTGGCCGTCATCGGCGGAGGGTTTATCGGACTGGAGGTTGCGGCAACGGCCCAAAAGCTAGGGTGCACTGTCACAATAATTGAAACCGGCGAAACGTTGTTGCCCCGAATAGGATCACCGACCGTCAGCAGATACGTACAGAACTACCATTCTGACAAAGGCGTGCGCTTTCTGTTTGGTGTTCAGGCCCTGGCCATGGATGGAGAAAACCTGAAACTGTCCGACGGCACCTCTGTTCCAACCGATATGATTTTGGTTGGTATCGGCGTGGACCCTGAAACGTCACTTGCCGAGGCAGCAGGGTTGGCTGTCGAAAACGGCATCACGACAGATAGTTTCGGCAGGACCTCCGATACCGATATCTTCGCCATAGGGGATGCGGTGAATCAAATGAACCCTGAATACAACCGTCATATGCGCCTTGAATCCTGGGAAAATGCCAATATCCAGGGGGATGCAGTTGGAAAATCAGCTGCGGGCAAACTGACCGAAGTCTCGATGATTCCATGGTTCTGGTCAGATCAAGGCGGCCTGAACATTCAGATTCTGGGGCAGCTGGACGCAGAAAAACCCTGTGTGGAACGTACTGGCGAGCATGATGGTCTGACCCTGATCCAGCTTGCGGACAACAAGATTAAAGGCGCAGTTACAATCAACCAGGCTCGCGACATGCCTTTGCTGCGCAGAATGATCGCTGACCCAAACTTCCGCTGTGATGAAACCACCTTTGGTGACGAAACCGTACCCCTTAGAAAGATAATGAAATCAGCGCGACATTAGCCCATCCAGGTGAGCGCCTTTAAGCAGTTTTTTAGTTCCCGGCCCATATTAAGAACATCATGAAACCTTCAATGCTTTTCGTCACATCGATATGTGGTACCGATCCTGAGAAGTAACTGCTGGCTCTTAAATAGGCTAAAATCCGGGCATGGTTCAAAAACAGCGGTTTTCAGTGATCCTATGCACAGGTTTCCCTGCTCAAAAAATGGCAGGGAACTCACAGAGCAAATTAGCTTGATCAGGCTGCCCATTGGAAACGCTTGGCCCCCGCACGTCCACGCAGTTTAGACGCGGTGTCCCGGCCAGAACCTCGTCCGGTAGCTTGCCTTGCATGGGTGTTGTTGCATTAAGCCAATTCAGCTTACAGTACGCCCTTACCCGCTTGAACTCAGGTCGCGTTTACCCGCTCGAACGCGGGACGTCCGAGGGCGGTCATTGTGTTGAGGACGGAGACATTGATCCTGGCTTCCGTCTTCTGGTT
>CANNAV010000216.1 GCA_947502585.1 uncultured Pseudovibrio sp. | reverse complement strand
TTGGTGGAGCCTAGGAGGATCGAACTCCTGACCTCTTCGCTGCCAGCGAAGCGCTCTCCCAGCTGAGCTAAGGCCCCATATTTCTTCCTTAGGCACTGAAAATCCTATGAAGTTCGTGTGCCGATGAAGGCGGAACATAGATGGACCGCCTCCACATTTCAAGAGAATACTCTTTCAGCAGCCTGCTGTTTCACAGGCTGTGGAAATTTCAGACTTCGTCGTCGCCGCGAGATACAACGATACCTGGTACGGAAGGATCTTCATCATCTTCGTCGTCCAAAAATACATCAGCGTCATCACCACTGATGTCATCGCTGATGTCATCATCATCGATCTCCGGAATGTCGTCGCCGGACGCTTCCGCATCAGCTTCTTCCAGAGTTACCAATTCCGCATCGTCTTTGACCAATGCTTCCTTAGCCTCTTCTTTCTGAACAGCTTTTACAGCCTTGGCTGTTTTTGCTATCATGCCCGGATCAAACATGTCGCCACACTTAGGGCAGATGATTGGGTCACGTTTCAAATCATAGTACTTAGCGCCACACGCCGCGCACAGGCGCTTGGTCCCGAGTTCCGGTCTTGCCACGGTTCTCACCTTTGTTTGTATCTCGTTGACAGCCCCCTTAGCCACAGGTTGGCCATCATGTCAAAGATAAATCTCAGAAATCTACCCGAAGTCGTACATTCACTGCAGAAATACCGCAATAGTTCAATGCGCCCCAGGGTGACTGCCTTTTTCTTCCATGCTAGGAGGAACTAGTTTTTTCAGTCTCGCAACCCCGGAAATAAAAATGTCCCATAATTCGTCACCGCAAATTGTGATCGCTCACAGCGGCTCTCCGCTAAAAGGTCAGATCAAAGTTCCAGGTGACAAGTCTATTTCCCATCGTTCTCTGATGTTCGGCGCTTTAGCGCTTGGCAAAACCACCATCTCTGGACTTCTTGAATCAGAAGATATAATTGGCACTGCGAACGCGATGAATGCAGTTGGAGCCAAGTGTATTCGCCAGGGTGACGGCTTATGGACAGTTGAGGGCGTTGGACTGGGTAGCCTGCTTGAACCGGAAGCTCCAATTGACTTTGGAAACGCCGGGACAGGCGTCCGTCTGGCAATGGGTATTTTTGCGAGCCACCCGATTGCTGTCACTATGACTGGTGATGCTTCTTTGTCTGGACGCCCAATGGGCCGCGTCCTCAATCCTCTGCGGGAAATGGGTGTGCAGGTTGTTGCACGTAACGGCGATCGCCTGCCGGCCTCTGTTCGCGGCAGCGACACACCAATTCCAATCACTTATCGCGTACCGATGGCATCTGCTCAGGTAAAGTCTGCTGTGCTGCTGGCTGGTTTGAACACGGCTGGCACAACAACGGTTATCGAACCTGTTGCAACACGTGACCATACAGAGAAGATGTTGGTTGGTTTCGGCGCTGACCTGAAGGTTGAGGTGAACGAGAGTGGTGAGCGTGTTATCACACTGCAGGGCCAGCCGAAGCTTCGGCCTCAGGACATTACGGTTCCCGGTGATCCGTCTTCAGCTGCCTTCCCGATTGTTGCGGCTCTGATCACCCCGGGTTCTGATGTCACCGTAGAAGGTGTGCTTCTGAACGAGCATCGTATTGGACTTATTACCACTCTGCTTGAAATGGGCGCTGACATTACCATCTCGGAAACGAGGGAAAGCGGCGGAGAGAAGATTGGTAGTATTCGCGCCAGGTATTCGCGATTAAAGGGTATTACGGTTCCTGCTGACCGGGCACCTTCCATGATTGATGAGTACCCGATTTTGTCTGTAGCGGCGGCTTTTGCTCAAGGTGACACCGTTATGCCTGGTCTGGAAGAGCTGCGCGTTAAGGAATCAGATCGCCTGGCTGCTGTGGCACGTGGCCTGGAAGCAAATGGCGTTCTGTGTATTGAAAAGCAGGACAGCCTGACCGTTACTGGCGGGGCTAATAATATTGGCGGTGGCACTGTTGCTACTCATCTGGATCACCGGATCGCAATGAGCTTCCTTATTCTGGGGCTCGCTGCACATAAGCCTGTTCAGGTAGATGATGCAGCGCCAATCGCGACAAGCTTCCCAACCTTCCTGTCTATGTTTGGTGAGTTGGGTGGCAAGCTTGAAAATAAGAATGAGGAATCTGCATGATTATTGCTCTGGATGGACCAGCGGCATCTGGCAAAGGAACACTCGCACGCCAGCTCGCTGCACATTTTGAGCTCCGCCATCTTGATACTGGTTTGACGTATCGTGCTGTCGCCGCCGCGCTGCTTGCGCGCGGCCTGCCACTTGGTGATGAAAGCGTTGCGATCTCTGTCGCCCGGAACCTTGATCTGGGTAATCTGGATAGCAATCAGCTCTCCGCTCATGAGATTGGAGAAGCGGCGTCACGCATCGCTGTTCTTTCAGGTCTTCGTGAGGAACTCGTGCGTCTTCAGCGTGCGTTTGCTGAGCAGGAGCCTGGTGCGGTTCTGGACGGCCGTGATATAGGAACTGTTGTGTGCCCGGACGCGACCGCAAAACTATTCATCACAGCGTCTCCGGCAGCCCGCGCAAAGCGGCGTACAGACGAGTTGAACAGCAAGGGAATTCCAGTAGAATTTAATGAAATCCTAGTGGATTTGGAGCGCCGCGATGGACGCGACAGCACCAGAAAAGACTCTCCATTAAAACCTGCTGAAAATGCGCACTTGCTTGATACGACAGAAATGGATATAGACTCCGCATTTCGTGCGGCTGTGGATATCGTCGAACGCGCCCGGAGTTCAGCTGATTCATAACAGCTTTCGGAGCTCGCGTTTGTGATATCAAGCGACTGTTACGATACCAAATTTGGATCAGTGTGACCGCTTTCGCCGGCCCACTTACTTGTAAGTGGTTGTTTTTCAACGCGAGTTGGGAGCCGGGAACCCTTGTCCTTGAGTGTTAACACAAACCCGCCGGCGAGCGCCATTCTTATGGCACCAGGAGATTTCATGGAAAATCAGAACTTTGCTGCTGAAGATTTTGCAGCTCTGTTGGAAGAATCTTTTGCCACTTCCGACCTTTTTGAAGGCACCGTTGTAAAAGGCACCGTTGTTGCTATCGAAAAAGACCTCGCTGTTATCGACGTAGGTCTGAAGGTTGAAGGTCGCGTTCCTTTGAAGGAATTCGGCGCAAAAGGCCGCAACGGCGAAATGGCCGTTGGTGACGAAGTGGAAGTTTACCTTGAGCGCGTTGAAAACGCGATGGGTGAAGCTGTTCTGTCCCGCGACAAAGCGCGCCGTGAAGAAAGCTGGGTTCGCCTTGAAGTTGCCTTCGAAGCTGGTGAAAAAGTTACAGGCCAGATCTTCAACCAGGTTAAAGGTGGCTTCACCGTTGATCTGGATGGCGCAGTAGCATTCCTGCCACGCTCTCAGGTAGACATCCGTCCAGTTCGTGACGTTACCCCTCTGATGCATACTCCGCAGCCTTTCCAGATCCTGAAGATGGACAAGCGCCGTGGTAATATCGTTGTGTCCCGCCGTACCGTACTGGAAGAAACACGCGCTGAACAGCGTTCTGAGCTCGTTCAGAGCCTGGAAGAAGGTCAGACCGTTGAGGGTGTTGTTAAAAACATCACCGATTACGGTGCATTCGTTGACCTGGGTGGCATCGATGGCCTCCTGCACGTTACCGACATTGCATGGCGTCGTATTAACCACCCGAGCGAAGTTCTGACAATTGGCCAGACCGTGAAGGTGCAGATCGTTCGTGTGAACCAGGAAACCCACCGCATCAGCCTTGGCATGAAGCAACTGGAAACCGATCCTTGGGATGGCATCGAAGCCAAATACCCACTGGATTCCAAGTTCACCGGTCGTGTTACCAACATCACTGACTATGGTGCATTCGTAGAACTGGAGCCAGGCATCGAAGGCCTGATCCACGTCTCTGAAATGTCCTGGACCAAAAAGAACGTACACCCGGGCAAAATCGTTTCTACTTCCCAGGAAGTTGAAGTGGTTATCCTTGAAGTGGACGCTTCCAAACGCCGTATCTCCCTGGGCCTCAAGCAGACTCTGCAGAACCCATGGGATGCGTTCGCACAGCAGTACCCACTTAACGCCACCGTAGAAGGTGAAGTTAAGAACAAGACCGAATTCGGTCTGTTCATCGGTCTTGAGGGCGATGTTGACGGCATGGTTCACCTGTCCGATCTGGACTGGAACCGTCCGGGTGAACAGGTCATTGAAGAGTACAAAAAGGGCGACGTTGTTAAAGCAGTCGTTCTTGACGTTGACGTTGAGAAAGAGCGTATCTCTCTCGGCATCAAACAACTCGACGCTGATCCATTCGAAGCCGCTGGTGACGTTCGCAAGGGCGCAATCGTAAAGTGTCAAGTGACTGAAATCAAAGACGGTGGCCTTAACGTTAAACTCGTAGACGGCGATCTTTCTGCATTCATCCGTCGCGCTGACCTGTCCCGTGAGCGTGGTGAGCAGGATCCATCCCGCTTCAACGTTGGCGATGTGATCGAAGCTCGTATCACGCAGTTCGACAAGAAGACCCGCCGCGTTGGTGTATCCATTAAGGCGTTGGAAATCGCTGAAGAAAAAGAAGCGGTTGCACAGTACGGTTCTTCTGACGCTTCCTCTTCTCTCGGCGACATCCTCGCTGCAGCTATGAAGAAGCAGAACGACGACGAATAAGGTCCGGCAATAGACCTTTAGGAAAAGCCCGGCCTGTGACCGGGCTTTTTTGCTGAGTTGATGTGTGCGTTCATATGCGTTGGTTCGCATCATTTTGCGTGCTTTTGTCTCAGAAGAGCTTTCGGGCCTCAGATGTAAGCGCTCGTTGTAGGTGAACTGACAGCGCAGGTTTTCTTCTTTATCCTGCAGGTAGTTTTGTCTGCATGGAAACTGGTGATGAAGAAGAGCAATGAGCGAGCCTGGAGCGATGACGACAAGCGGGCAGTTTACCGGGAGGCTGTTGAAGCGGCATTGTCAGGTTGTTTTGGTTCGGGTGCAGAGAGGGTCTGCAGGCCTCGTTATGCACACAATTCGCCCGTGT
>CANNAV010000215.1 GCA_947502585.1 uncultured Pseudovibrio sp. | reverse complement strand
ACCTAAAGAGAAATCCCACGATGGCTATCTCAATTTCTAAACCAGATAATTTACAGCACTATAGGGACACAATCGGTAGTGTGCCCGCCAATCTGGTGGCAAGATAAAGTTCAGGTGAGGCAGAAAACCGGGATCACCCGCAGGTGGGGCCTGAAGGAGCGGCCCTGCTTAAGCCAGGCACCGTCATTGCGCGGCTTGTTTCCGTTGACCAGCAAGCAGAACAGCTCACTCCAGTGATGCGATAAGCTTATCACTGGCAACAAACCTGTCACCAGCGGTAATCATTTGCAGGATTTTGGTGGCGCATTGGTCAGCACTCAGGATTGAAGTGTCAAGCTCCAGGTCATAGATCCCCGGCTTATGAACGTCCTCTTGCCACCGCAAAACAGGGAGAGGGACATCCGCTTGGTCACTGGCCGTGAGATAGTCCCCCTCACTCAAAGCCCGCCGCCGCATGATTTCTACAAGAGCGCAACGGACACCAACTAGCATCACGTTCAGACCATCCAGCTCTCTAAGGTACTGATACCATTTGTTATCCAGTGCGGCGTAACTGTTGTGATGACCAAGATCAGCGATAACATCAAAACCCAGTTCAGCATGGGCCGCGATGCTTTTGTATAGCGCTTGATAGGAGCGGGAGACGAAGTCCTCCAGATCAGGCCGTTCCCGTCCCGGACGCAAACCTATCCCCGGTCTCATCATTCCTGGTGTGACATGCTTGACCACAACATCGACACCAAGATTCATCCAGGGTGTACTGGCGAGCTGTTGAAGAGCCAAAACAATTGAACTCTTACCCGACCTCGGCGCGCCATTAAGCAGCACAATACGCCCTGTTGTCATCGACCAGTCCTCTCTGCTGCAATCAACATAGCAGATTTATACGGAGTAGAAGGAACAGCCCTGAGATCTTTGCCGATGTGCCCAGGGCGACAGAGTTGTGACAGTCCTCCCCCGCATTTGGTTATTTGCCAGGAACGCTCATGCGACCCGTGACGTCGTGGCTATCCCAATACCTGTGCCTGATAACCGGGGCTACACAAACAGCAACAAGCGTCAGCAAGGCTATGCAAGTAGCATATCGCCTGCGCTGCGGAATTTCTTCCGGCGAAGGCTTCCATAGTCGGGAAAATTTCATATCAAACTATGCTCGTTTGCCTCCAAAATCTGAAGACTTTGATGTAATATAATTCTGAAATTGTCAGAGATCATATCTCGAAATTCTCGCCACTTTTTCGGGATAGCCTCCCGGGAGAACAGCAAAAATACGAACTCTCAATAACCCGCGTATAGCCATCTTTTTATAGTTCATAAACGTATAGTGAACCAGGCGGTTTGATACAACAATAAGGCATTCATATCCTGTATTGTGCTTTTACGTAAAATTGAGAGCCTGACCCGTCGTGCAGCCCGCACCTGCAAAAGCGGCTGTTAAGAGGTGAGCATCGCGATACGTACGCAGCAAATCCGCAGGCTCCCGGTTTCACCCTCATATGTAGTGACCAGTTGGCTGTCTATGATCCGAATGACGAACGGCATATTGTTTTATTAAGGAAAAAGAGCCACTTGACCCATGTAAATTTACGTCAGACAGAAAACCCGTGATCGTATGGTCTCCAGATACGTCCAGCTATCGTTGCAGTAAAGCAATTCGTTCCTGCGTATTTATGCGGCCTGTTTTGCCCGGAACCAACCACGTCACAGGGAGCGGCGACGCCTTGTCGCCACTGCAAGAACCAGGAAGTTGACATGCTTACAACCCACCTTCCAGTTGGTACGGTCAACGCATAATCTTCAGGGCCCGGGCATGCCAGGCAAGGTGACAATCACCTGGGCAGACCAGTCAGGCTCATGATCAACCTACTGAATAAACCGTTACAAGCGCCGATAGGTACTCTCGGCTTTGACGGAGCCAGTGAACTCAATGGCAAGATGGCTCAGGTTTACGGTTCGGACACTCACCATCCCCATAACCAGAAAACATAGTGTCTCAAGTCTGTTTTGCGGAACTTCAAATAGGGGATAGTTTCAGACCGAGGCCGGGCGGAGTGGACTTGTCCATGGTGAGACCCTTTCAGCAAAAAAAATCTTCCACCATACATCTTTGTCCAGCCTCTGAAATGCCACTGTCGTGTTGTCTGGCAGTTACCTCAACGACAGATGCGATAAACCTGATTGTGGTTATAGATAATTTCACTGGGAAGCAGATGATAATTGGCTAACACTGTTTTAGCCCGGTAGAAGTCTGCCCTGGCTGGTTAGTGGTTGTTTTTCCGTTTAGCTAATTGGCACTTACGTATCACAAATGAGCATAGTGTGGGAGGCTGCGAATGAGATATTCTTAAGGGCTCCTGGGTGGCGTGTTCGGTAGCGAGAGAGCGTTGGATCAGGTAGGGCAGAGCCAGATGCGATTCTGCAGGTCTCAGCTTTAGAACTCACAGGAGTCGTGAAGCCTTGCTGCAAAGATCAGCGAAGGACGACAACGATGCAGGAGGTTCCAGTGAAATACATCGCAGCGTTCCTGCTCTTGTAATTTAGAGCCAAAGCGCCTAATCAACTTCTGGATTATATTTACGCCTTTAAGGAGATCTCTTCGTGTCTCAACCGAATTCAGAAGTTTCAGTTGGAAACGCTGTCTTTTCAAATGGTAAGCCGTTTTCTCTTATTGCTGGTCCATGCCAGATGGAGAGCCGCATGCATGCCATGGAAATGGCTCAGGCTGTCAAAGAAATTGCAACAGAGCTGAACATAGGTTTGGTTTTCAAAGCGAGCTACGACAAAGCTAACCGCACAAGCCTGTCGGCCAGCCGTGGTATGGGCATGGCCAAGGGCCTGGAAGTTTTTGCCGAAATCAAAGAAACCTACGGCCTGCCAGTGATAACCGATGTACATGAGCCAGACCATTGTGCGCCAGTTAGTGAAGTCTGTGATGTGTTGCAGATTCCTGCTTATCTGTGCCGCCAAACTGACCTTCTTGTGGCTGCCGCGAAAACCGGAAGAGCGCTGAATGTGAAGAAGGGACAGTTTCTCGCGCCCTGGGACATGAAAAATGTCATGACAAAAGTGGTTGAGAGTGGCAATTCCGATGTGATGTTGTGCGAGCGTGGCGCCACATTCGGTTACAACACGCTGGTCTCAGACATGCGCGCCTTGCCGATTATGGCCGATATGGGTGCTCCTGTGGTGTTTGACGCAACCCACTCTGTGCAGCAGCCTGGTGGTCTTGGTAGCACATCCGGAGGGCAGCGCGAGTTCGTTGCAACACTTGCACGTGCTGCTGTTGCTGTTGGTATTGCAGGTCTGTTTGTTGAGACACATGATGATCCTGACAACACCACGTCTTCTGACGGCCCCAATATGATCCCATTGAACCGGCTCAAAGACTTGCTAATCTGGTTGCAGGAATTTGATCGGATCTCGAAAAACGGAAGTTTTACGCTTTAGATATTTCACGAACCTAAGGAAAGTGATTAATACGGCGTTTTTACGGAGAGGTGCGACAAAATACATCTGTTAATTCCCAGGGATTTACAAAGGAGTAAGGTCTCTTCTCTTCCTTAGGGACAGCACCTCGGGTATAAGCGCTCAGAGCCAGAATTCCACACTCTGCAAGTACATTGGAGTACTCTTAGATGACTGCTATCATCGACATTATTGGTCGCGAAATACTTGACAGCCGGGGCAACCCAACTGTTGAAGTTGATGTGCTTTTGGAAGACGGCTTCTTCGGTCGGGCTGCAGTTCCGTCCGGCGCCTCTACCGGAGCATTTGAAGCTGTTGAACGCCGCGATGGCGGTGAGCGTTACCTTGGCAAGGGGGTTGAGGACGCAGTGGAAGCTGTAAACGGTGAAATTTTTGATGCTATCGGCGGAATGGACGCTGAAGATCAGATAAAAATTGACCGTGCTATGATCGAACTTGATGGTACTGAAAACAAAGGCCGTCTTGGTGCAAACGCTATTTTGGGTGTTTCCCTTGCTGTTGCGAAAGCTGCTGCAGAATCTGCTGCGATGCCACTTTACCGCTATGTTGGTGGTTTCGGTGCTCGCACACTGCCAGTTCCGATGATGAACATCATTAATGGTGGTGAGCATGCTGACAACCCGATAGACTTTCAGGAATTCATGATCATGCCAGTGGGGGCAACCTCTCTGCGTGAATCTGTTCGTATGGGTTGCGAAATCTTCCATACCCTTAAGAAGGGCCTCGCAGCTGCTGGCCACAACACCAATGTTGGCGATGAAGGCGGTTTTGCTCCTGGTATCGGTTCAACTGATGAAGCGATCAGCTTCGTTCTGAAAGCTATTGAGAAAGCTGGTTACACTCCTGGTGATGACGTGATGCTTGCATTTGATGCAGCTTCAACCGAGTTCTACAAGGATGGCAAATACAACCTGAAGGGCGAAAGCAAGATCCTCGGTTCCGATGAAATGGTTCGCTATCTTGAAGATCTGGTGAGCAAGTACCCGGTGTTCTCCATCGAAGACGGTATGGCTGAAGAAGACTGGGATGGCTGGAAGTCTTTGACTCAGGCAATTGGTAGCAAGTGTCAGTTGGTAGGTGACGACCTGTTCGTAACCAACTGCGAGCGTCTTGCTCGCGGCATTAAAAACGACACTGCAAACTCCATCCTCGTGAAAGTAAACCAGATTGGTTCTTTGACCGAGACCATGGAAGCTGTCGATATGGCGCACCGCGCAAGTTACACCTCTGTTATGTCTCATCGTTCTGGCGAAACCGAAGACAATACAATCGCTGACCTGGCTGTTGCCTTCAACTGTGGCCAGATCAAAACTGGTTCTCTGTCTCGTTCTGACCGTATGGCTAAGTACAATCAACTTATCCGTATCGAAGAGGAGTTGGGTGTTCAGGGCGTATTTGCGGGTCGTTCTATCCTGCGTGGATAAAACCTTCGGTAATTGCCTGAAAACTGGAAAAGCCGGTCCATTGGACTGGCTTTTTTGCAGACAGAATATGTTGTTGGAATACTTGATTATACCAGCCTTCCAAAGTAAGCGCCCGCTTAAGACCGCCTTACTTTATTGTTTTTCATAGGGTATTTTCCTCTTGAGTTTTATGGAGGATG
>CANNAV010000214.1 GCA_947502585.1 uncultured Pseudovibrio sp. | reverse complement strand
CAGCTGTAAAAACCACCGCGCTGATCTCTCAAAAGCCTTCAACACCAAGCGCCAGCCCGAAACAGCAGGGCAGGGTGCAAATTGCCGTTTCCAGGAAGGGGACAACATTGCTTGAAACATGTCGCCTCATTCGCACTGGACGATGAATTTCTTTTTGCTGTACGGCACTGGGACGACACACAATGCGTAGCAAAAGGATTGCTCACTAAACTCATTTCGTTCACTTGGCACAGGAAACCCTTAAACCTGGCTCAATCCGAATAACGTCCTGTGAAGCGCCAACTTGCCATCAATTGCCCTATCTACGCATGCCCTAAAGTAGCCTGCAGGGCGCGTAATTCCAGCGGGATCACGCAGGGATTTTTCAACGGTTGTGATCAGAATAGCACCAGCCAGATACCTACCAACCTTGGAACAAGCGTCCAGCCAACCCGCTTCAGACAAGCCTATTAATAGCCGCATATCGGTACTGGATTCGTCAAGAATTGCCCAATTTGTAAGCTCAAAATCAAGCGTGCTCTGCGTTTCAAGTGTCGCTTGCTTGAGTAGACCCAACGACACTTCCGATAATGCGGTAGTGAACCCTTCAGGTGAACTAGCATTTGTCGCATGAGTGGGATATTCGGCATGGGATTTGCTCAAATAATCTTTTTCAAAAGCTAATTTTGGCGAGCGTTTAGCGAGACCAAGTATTTTTGAGTGATCATCGTTAGATGATCGCCGTATTTTATTACTATTTGAAGAGTCTTGATGGGTTGTATTATTATATAGGGTGACATTGGTGTCACCTATGGTTGTCAATTGTTCATTCTGAACAAAGTTGCTACCCAAGGTTGGATCATTGTCATACTCTTCATTTTCCTCCTTACCTTCTCCCTCAAACAATTCGATTGCTTGCTCATGTAAGAGTGTTAAGGCCTCTGCCTTTCCTATTGCATCGTAGCCTTGCTGATCGATCTGGCTAAGGGCACAAGTGACATCTTGAAAGTCTACGCCTTCCTGTCTTGCAAGGAGCCTTAAGTCTTCTAATGCGCGGCTAAGGCGGCTGATAGTTCTTTTGGCATCTTGTTCTCTTTTCAGGCGCTCAGCAAACTCATGCCCTAATTTCTTGAGCTCTTGCACTCGTTGGCGGGCAGGGGAAAAGTCAAAGCCATAACCACGTTCAATAGTCCGCTCATCGCCCCTACGGTAGATAAAGCGCCTACCAGTAGGGCTATCCTTGTAGGCCAGGACACCAGCTTCTACGAGCTTGCGAATAGACCTCACTACAGTACGTTTAGAACGGCAAACATACTCTGCCAATTTTTCGTTTGAGATCGCAACCAACGGACGGCGAGATTGCTTCCAATCATCGGCTAAAGTGAGCCCGATTAGAATATCCAGGATATGATAGGTCGTACCGTCAATACCCAATGCCGGGGCCGCTTTTTTTAAAGCCATGGCCACTTCAGATTTGGTTGTCTTTGCAATGTCATTCGCCATAGCCAAACGCTGGCTGGCAACCATTGCCGGGGTTAATTTGCGAAATGATGCTACACTCATGGTCATAAGAGCGCTCTCGAATGAATAAAATTATCAATCATTCCAAAAAAAACGCGCCAAATACCGTTCCCAGAAATTTCTGGGTTGAAATATAGTCGGTGTCGAACTAGATTGGATTTGCTAAGATCTATCTGTTCGAGCGTTTTGCTTGGAGCAGTTTAAAGCGGCTTTGCAGGTTCCACCTCAAAGCCGTTTTACATTAGTGCTTCTCCATCTCTTCCTCCTCATGAAATTCTTGAATGTATTTCTCCAGATTATTCTTCAGGAATGCAGCTAGCTTTGGTGTTTTGTTCAAATCGATCTCGACCGTCATTTTCGATGCTGTCTCCTTAAGGGAGACCTCAGATGAAGGTCCAATCTTCGAACGGACAACTTGCCGTTTGGTCGGTTTCTGTGTGCTTTGTTGCTTGGAGATGTCTGTTGCGATGTCCAACAAATGAGTGAAACGCCCCTCCGTCCCAAGCATGTTAGAGTCGTCTTTGGATGCGTTCGAAATCTCTTTCTTAATTGCATCCTTGACGAGGTCATCATCCCACAAATCAACGAACTCTTCCCAACGTGGGCGGCCAACTTCACGAGCATTACCGATCCACTCAATAACCTCTTGATCCGGCAACTTTCTCGCGAGTGACATATAGGATGACACCGTTGCTTCTGACTTATTGCCTATTGCCCGCGCAATCGAGGATCTGGGTAGATTCTTCTTTTCCCATAATCGCCAAACCCAAAGGATCACCTCCAAGAACGTGAGGTTCTGTCGTTCATTGTTCTCTTGCCCTTGCGCGATAAGCATCTCCTCATCGGACATATGTTTCACGAGGGCAGGGACTAAGATACCAAGCTGTTCACATGCTGTGCGGCGCCGGTTGCCGAATGCAGTCTGGTATCGATCTGGCTTCTCTGGATGAGGTCGAACAGTTATCGGAGTGCGAACACCGTCTTCAGCGATAGATTTTTTGATGCTCTCGAACGCTTCTTCATCTGTAAAACGAATTCGATCCGGTTCGAGAGAGGGGTCAATATCAGAGGGGTTGAGCAAATAGACTGCCTCTCCTTTGGCAATCAATGCTTTCATTTGTTCGTTAGCTTGTTCGACCTCCATTAAGTTGCCAGACATAGCTCTAATTGGGCCAGTGCTTCCTGGCTTCGTTTGCCTTTTCTCTGCAGTTTTTTTCAATAGTGTTTGAGGATCGATCGGCGCAGCGAACAATTTGTTGACCTGATCTTTCCGGCTATTCTTGGACATTATGAGCGCCCCCATGCTGAAAGGATCAGTTCGTAAATCTCTCCATTAACTGCATTCACACTGTCTAATGCTCGTGTTAACGTCGGCCCGCTTACTATTCCTTTGTCAATTTCATAGATGGTCTTTTTTTCAAGAGCAGCATGAGCAATCGCTGTTGAATCTAAAACCGCGCGCTTCAAAACATTATCAGCGAATAACCCACGCATCAGTGTCCCGCAGTTCAACTGAGGATGATCGTTGGGATTGTATCGAGTAAAGACATACTTGAGAAAATCGAGTTCAACGCGCCCGCCATGTTCCTCAATCACGCCCATCAAATCAGAAAGCATGTTTAGAAACTGGCTCATACTTGAGACATCAATCATCGAAGGATGAACGGTCACTAATACGCCGGTAGATGCAAACACAGCCCCGAGCGTCAGATATCCAAGCTGGGGTGGGGC
This sequence comes from uncultured Pseudovibrio sp., assembly GCA_947502585.1. Classification (GTDB taxonomy): domain Bacteria; phylum Pseudomonadota; class Alphaproteobacteria; order Rhizobiales; family Stappiaceae; genus Pseudovibrio. The sequence goes on along the minus strand of CANNAV010000214.1, from coordinate 1,868 downwards.
ATCAATGATAATGACATCGTAATCGTCTCTGACGGGATCCAATGCATTATGAATCGAGCGGTAAAATGCGTTCTTTCCTCTCGCCAAACCGTCATTAATAGCAGTCGGTACGCGGTGTTCGTATTCCATCAGCTCTAAGTTGGCTGGTATTAGATCCAGATTATGAAAATAGGTTTTCCGAATAACTTGTTGGATTGGAACCCGTTCTTCGTCATAGCGAATAGCTCCAAACAATGATGTATTATCGCCAATGTCAATCTCAGGTTGCAGGCCGAAAATTGAAGTCATTGAGGCCTGAGGGTCCAAATCAATAGCAAGCGTGCGAAGACCTTGCATCGCGAGATACTGAGCCAACGGTGTAGCTGTTGTAGTTTTCGCTGAACCACCTTTAAAGTTTGCGACACAAATAATCTGCAGCTTCTCACCATCAGACCGAGTAGGCACCAGCCCCGGCCACTTACCGGGCTTCCCATTTTCGGAGAGGTATTTTCTAATTTCCCAGAGATTTTCGAGCGTATAGGCTCTATTGTTGCGCGGGTCACGCTCAAACTGTCTGTAGACACTATCGTCTATTGAACGCAGCGTGTGCGTGTTCACACCCAAAATGTCAGAAGCTTCTCGTGGAGTGAAGGTCCGCATCACTTTTTGCGCTTTAGGGGGATATGTCATCTCACTTAAATGAGATAGTTGCGCCGAGAGGAGCTGCGCATGCTGATTAACTTGGTCTGCAACCGACAGCTGCACCTCATCGCCGTCTAACTGATATAAATCGGACATTACCCTAAAACCTCTTTATCCAAATCTAAGGTGTAGGCATATTTTTAGCCTTTACATTAGATTTGAAGCTGCACCCGATTATTAAAATGGTCAACGATTTTTTGGTTAACGCTCGTTAACTATTAGGTCCAAGCAATAAATTTTTGAGCAATTCGCTGACAAGATAAGACCCAAACTGGATGATTTATCGTTATTATTCAATATCATAGCTCTGCCTCATTCTTCTTCTTCAGCCTAATTCCGCCCCTTGAATTAAACTGTCGGTAACAAAGACCAGTCTGCGTTCTCAACTCAGACATACAAAGTGAAGTTGATGCTTCAAGAATCAGATCAGACCTGATTCCTTCCATTCACTTCAACTGAAACAAAATCTCTCCTCCGCCTCCTATATCTGCGAAGCTATGCTCACTAATTGGGATTTCCACATCAAAAATGTAAAACCAGAACAAAGCTCGTCAACCAAACGCAAAAAAGCACCTCTCAAACGACTTGAGAGGTGCTTCCCACTGGTTAGATAAGACCTCTACCAGCGCATGCCGCATCTGTGCAGTCTCTAACTGCTAAGCCAACATAAACACAATGAAGCGATACTCGCGCCAGCTATCTTCAAAAAAGTAACAAGAAACCATTCTTCTTCTGAATAAGGGGACATCCACATCAGCATGTACTCTTTCTAGCCTCGCATCCAGATGTGCTGACTGCGCACAACCACGTTTGTGTTTAGGGCTCCAACAAACGAGACCGAATTTTTTAGTCTACATACCTGATCATTTTACATAAAAGTGCGCGTAGCTTCGTGTTGGGCTTTTCAAAGCCTCATATGCATCTCTCAACAGCGAATTATTGAGGGCTATCAGCGTATGACCAGACCCGACCATCATGAGGGGCAAATTTCAGAGCGTGAATACCTGAATCAGATGATCACGCATATGGCAATTATGACGGAGCATGAGGAAGCCAGTTTTGAACACCCTAGTATTCCTATTGCCTTAAAAGCTTCGGTGGAGGGGCGGTGTCGGTGTTTGTCAAGTAAGTTGTCCGCTTGTTTCATGCACTCTCTCTGATTTCAGTGATGCCGGTTTCGCGTTCCG
>CANNAV010000213.1 GCA_947502585.1 uncultured Pseudovibrio sp. | reverse complement strand
CGGAACGCGAAACCGGCATCACTGAAATCAGAGAGAGTGCATGAAACAAGCGGACAACTTACTTGACAAACACCGGGGCCGGTCAGCCCCGCTTTTAAGAGTGTTGGGATCAGGCCTCTGGTGCAGTGGCGTTCTGGATCAGGAACCCGGCGCGTGAAGCGATGATCAATTCCCGAACTTCTTCAGCAGAGCGGATCAGCTTACCGCCGCGAATGCCCATATTGGCGGGAAGTGTTCCAGCGACCTTCTTGCCGTGAACAGCGGTAAAGCCAAAGGTCATGCCGCCTGTGGTGTCTGCGGTGCGGTCGATATACTGGCCACTAACGATGTTGTCCCAGACGCGGGCCAGTACAGGATCTTCGCCTGGGCGTTTGAGGTTGACCCGGCTTTCACCAACAAGGATGCGCTTGATCTCAAGAAGGTCCGCCACTTGCTCTTTGGTGGCGCGGCCCTGATCCCCGGAGTTGCCGTGAACTGCTTTGACAACTTTTGGGTGTTTGCGCAGATCGCGCCACACCTTGAAGCCAAATGAAAGCTGGTTAGGCTTCACCCAACAGGTCGCCATCATGTCTTCAAGAATAGAGATCGGATCACTGTCTGGATCTGAAAACAGGTCAGAACCAGACAGAGCTTCAACATGGCCCGCATGATAGTTGGTTGAATCGGAAACCAGCTTTGCTACACGGATTTCCCTGTCCAGATTGACAATGTTGGTGGCGCGTTCAGTGGCTTTGCCTTCCGGGTTCCACTTTTGCTTTTTGGCTTCTTCAATGGTCACATTGTCCAGCGGAATATCGATACCATAGGCCTCAACGGACGCGTCTGTCTCCGTACCTTCAATTTCCACTTGGTTCGGGGTGGACCGACGACCGACACGAGTATCGGGCACAGTGAAGTCACCGGCCTCATCGTATTTGTGATACTTGAAGCTACGCGAGGTTGGTACGCGGGGTAGCACCTCATCTGCAATCAGTGAGACATCAGGGTTCTTGTAGGCAATTGCAATTGTGGTGAGCGTCGGGCTCTCTGTAAACTGGTCTGTGGCAGACATTTAAGTCATCCTTGAAACGATAAAAGAAAGAATTAAGGGGGGCTTAGCCGCTGATGTAACCGGGCAGCACGTGCATATCTCCCACCACTCCAGCCTTGGCTGAACACATGGCATGGCCTGCAATGGCAATGGTTTCGCTGTCTGCTGGCTCAGCCTTGATGGCTCGACCTTCAGCATCGCTGGTCAGTGGATCCCCAAACGCCACATCCCCGCCAAACGTCACGGGGCGAACGCCGTCGTGATATCCATCAACGCGTTCACTTTCTTGCGCCCCGCAACGCCGGAAGTTCCAAGGATTTTGTCACCGGTGGCGGCCTGCTTTACATGACCGTCCTTCGTACCCGGCGCGATCAGGCGGTACTTTTCGGTTACGCCCTGACTGGTGTAGTTCTTGATGAGGCCGAATTCCTGCATCTCTTCTCTCCGTAAATGAAACCTAAGGGAAAGGTTTGAAGCGCCTTAGCTGTCCAGACCGTGTTTCTTGCGCACAGCCGTCACAGCATCGGTAATGGAAACTTCCAGACCGGCTTCGCGTTTAGATTGCTGGAACTCAACTGCTTCATGGGCAATGGCTTCCTCATCTAGATCACCAACACCAGGCGGGTCGCCCAGATCAGTCTCGCCAAACTCGACAATTTTAGGCTGAGCTTTGAACAGACCTTTAGCCAGCTCCAGAAGCGCTAGCGTTTTGGTGCCGTCGCCATCGGCAAACTCAACTGAGCCAGCGTCACTGTCCGCCAAGCCATCCAGAAGCGCCACGACGCGGGGTTTATGGCTGGTTGCCAAGCGGCCTTCAGTGATGAGGCCCTCTGCAAAGTCCTCATGGTCTTTGTGGCGGGCCTCACGCTCGCGTGCGCTCAGCTCTTCTTCGCGGGTCTGCAACGCAGCTTCACGAGCCGCAAAATCGGTGGTCTGTGGTGATTTAGGTGTCTGCGGATTGGGCACCGGATCTTCCTTTGGCTTCGGGGTTGAAAAGTCATTTGAGACAGGCTCCGGAGTGCTTCCAGCATCGTCGATCCAGTTGATCTCCCAGTCTGAGATCACTTTGTCGGCAGTCTCCAGACCGTGCTCTTCAATGAAGAATTCGCGGATACGGCGAAATAGGCTGGCCACGTCCTTAAAGGCACGCTCGCCAAACTCGATGGTGAGCGTGTCCTCATCACCTCCTGCAAACTCGACAGGCTTCAAACCGCTGACTGCGGGAGCGGCAGCGCCAAGGAAACCAATGTGGCGGGGGTATAGATCGTCGCCTGCAGGGTTAGAAGATGCACCCGGCTGGAAGAAACTCATGGAGACTTTTTTGAACTTGCCCTGTTCAACCGCCTCAGCAAAAGCCGGGTCCAGCTCGCCCACTTCGGCAATTAAGCGCTCGCCATCGCGGTCATAAGAAAAGCTTTGCACCCAGCCGTAGGCCGGATCGTTGGTTTTGGGATGGCCCACCACAACTGGTACCGGGTTGCTTGCCGCATCATACCGCTCAGCGAGTGCGCTCAGATCTTCCGCGCTGGCGCTAAACGATGTGCCCGCCATGCTTGTGAACGTGCCAGGACGAAAAACCTCAATGCTTTTAGTGCTGCTGGCGTTTTGCTGATTTGGCACTGGCCTTGTCTCCAACGAGTAATCTCAAGTTGGATGCACAGTGCCAGTTAAAGATAAGCCTCGCGCCGGAACACTTCCGACGCCGGAAATATGAGGCAAGGTTACGGTCCGGGTCAGTGAAGAGATAAGCGCATCAGATTCAAGCTTTAAGCCGTAGGGCTGGAAAAGAAACCCAATGTGTAGGGTAAAATCAATCCCTGACGCGTTTCTAACGGACGTCTAACGGGCCATGCGGTCAAAACATGCGCCATTGTGCGTAAAGCCTGCTTACCGTCTCACAGCGCCTTTAAATTGCATATATCTGTAGAGTGATAAAGCCACCTAATGAAACGAGGAAACTCCAAGGAGGCAAAACAATCGGTCTGCGTAGCAAAGACACCCACGAAGATGTTTCTCTGATTGCCAAGGAATACCGCGGCGGCGGACACAGCAACGCAGCGGGGTTCAAGGTGAAGGTGTAGATGTAACAGTTGGAAGTCTATAAAGTGAACCGTGCAAACCAGCATTAGGACATTTCTATTTGAAGATGCGTTCTGCAATGAACTTGGAGCCGAATTGGTTTAAATGATTAGTGTCGAGATACAAAAATCTGCCACCCTTGACTAATTCACAGATGCCATCGGGACAGAAAGCCGCTTTAGGATCGATGAAATCCACGTTTCTATACCGCTCCGCAATGCTTTGGAGGTGGGATTTGGCGACTGCATTTAGCTTTTCAGCATCAGAAAGTTTTATAACGCATCTATTATCGATATTGCCATCCTTACACGGAAGCACATGTTTTTTTTCGCTTAAATTCGGCATTTGATTGAGAAGAACTATGTTCGTAGTAGTGGCATCAAATTGAGCAATGACTTCTTCCAGGCTTGAGAAAAACTGCGAGGCCTTTACGGGGTCTTCTATTTGAATGCCATTAACATCTGATAAGATGTAAGCACTCCAGTGCCCGGCCAGAAAAATTCGCCTTGGTCTGAGTTCATCTTTGAGGAATTGTATTACGCGCGCATTGTAGGTGTTGCAACTAGACTGCCTTTTATCGTCTCCAATGCTTCCAATATTTTTCACAGGGGGGCAGCTACTGAATCGAAACAGATTCAAACTCTTCTCTTGGCTCAAAAAAACATCATTCATTCCAAATGCAAAGTGCTCAGCATGAGAGTCACCCCAGATCACACTTTGCACTGGCTGCTTTGTCTGATCACCTAAATTACAATAATTACGCCCCCATCCCGGAACGTTGCAGTAGTCCTTCTGGAATTTCTTACGGTATGTTTTTGATAGCACATGAGTTAGGCTTTGTTCTGGAAATACCCATCTCATACGATTGATGTCTGATATTACAAACGCCATGATCAAAAGCAGTCCTGTTGCACCAATTGGCGCAGATACTTCTCTCAATCGGGCGGGTTTCTTCCCCACTTCACGCATGGGGCGTTCAACACCAGCATATAAACCAACGGCCAAAGCAATTGAAATTAATAGTCCTAAGCCTCTGAGAAGAGAGTTGGTTTCATACCCTTCAACGAATGAATAGGACAGGACAAAAACCGGCCAATGAACAAGGTATAAGCTATAAGAAACCCTGCCCAGAAGACGTAGAGGGGCCCAGCTCAGGCAGGACGAAATCATTGCACCAGGCAAACTGCCAGAGAACAAGATGAAGGCAACTGATACAGTGAGAATGAGCGCGGGTAGAGCTGGCCATCCCTCTCCACTGGCAGTGAAAATGCTGAGGAGGATGACTGCAAATGCGACAAGTTGAGCAAGAAAAACTTGTTTTGCACCCAGCCATTCAAAACGTATAGGCTTAAGACATACGATCAGGCCACCTAGCGCAAATTGCCACAACCTCGTAGGCAGGGAGTAATAGGCGACATCAGGGTCTTTGATGGTCAATATTACCGAAGCGATAAAGGACAGTCCGATGATAGCTAAGAAAATTGGAATATGTTTTTTGGGCGCACACTTCAATATTCCAAAGCAGATTAATGGCCAAATGAGATAAAATTGGACTTCTACGCCTAGGGACCAAGTATGCAGAAATGGTTTGAAGTTTGCCGTAATAGCGAAATATCCGGCGCCAGAAGGGGCGGTGATATTGTAGGCAAAGACCGAAGCTGAAACTAGATTCTTATACAGCTCAGGAAACCCATAGGTCCAGTTAGATATGAAAATAACGAACATTGTGACAATCAAAGTCACATAGTAGGCGGGGGCGATCCGCCAGAAACGTTTTCTATAAAATCCCAGCACGCTTTTGGGTGCCCAGATAAACCGTTTTGACATAACAATTTGTGTCATCAGGTAGCCGGACAGAACAAAAAAGATATCTACGCCTACAAAACCACCTTCGACTCCGAACAGTCTAAAATGAAAGAGGAGAACCGCGAGTACTGCGACCGTTCCTTCAAACTTATCCAAATCTGTCCATACATAGTTAAACCTATGCAAGGACAGGCTTGGAGTTGAATTCCT
>CANNAV010000212.1 GCA_947502585.1 uncultured Pseudovibrio sp. | reverse complement strand
AGCATCTGCGTCAGCGGATCATCAAAAACAGCGCTTTGACGGGGAAGCTCAAGAACATTATTCTTATCCATGGTGGCATATCTCCTAATGGTTCGAACGTTGATTTGCTCATCAAACATTCAACCAGATGCGCTGCCATTTCAAAAGCCCCATACACCAGATTCGATTATAGCTCAGCTGCTTACCGAGGGAGCTGAGGTTTCTAGCTTCAATGAAGCCTCAGAGTATGGTCGTGATACCTTGTTGGAAGGCAAGGTTGTTAAGCTCTACCACAATGCTACGCAGGAGCTGTTGCGTCTTTCATTTCCTGATGGTCGTGAACCTCTTGTTGTGACACCAGGCCACGCTTTCCTGGACGAAACTGGAGCATTTACCAAGATTGGTGAACTCGTTGAAGCTGGCAATGGCGTCGCTCGGGTGATTGATCAAAGTGGTGAGGTGATTGAAGTCACTGCCGAGTTGCTGCGGTTTGATGATGACACTGCTGATCTATTTGAGCGTAGTTCCAAGCGCTCAGTTTTTGTTGATGGACAATGCGTTTTAAACGAAGACGTCCCAGAAGGTTGGAAGACCTATAACTTCGAAGTTGAAGGCCTACACACATATATTGCTGGCGGGGTCCGTGTTCACAACGACTCCGGTGTTCTGGGTCAGGTTGGCAACACCATCGATAGCGAGTTTTTCGATAAACTTGGTACTCTTGGTGGTGGCATTGGGGATATTGTCACCAGCCCGTTCCACGTTGCAGGTGAGATCTTAGATGGCGCTAAACGTGCAGTTGGCGCTATTGGGACAGGGATCAGTAAAGGGATAAGCCGCTTCAGCGAAGGTGATATCTTCGGTGGCATCGCCGAGATCGGCAAAGGGATCGGGAACGCCTTCAGTGAGATTGGCCGCACTGCTGTTGACGTTGTGAGCGAAATCGGCAGCTCCTTCGTGGATGGTATCAGTAAAGTTGGGCAAGGGATCAGCGACTTTGTCGGCGGTATCTTTGGTGACAATGACTCTACTGATGGGAAGGATGACGACAGTAGCAAACCAGTCATCATTGACCTGGATGCTGATGGTATCGAAGTCAACACAAGTGCTGAAGTTGATTTTGATATGGACGGTGATGGTTTCTTAGAGCAGACGTCCTGGGCCGATGCTGATGACGGGTTCTTAGTGTTGGATCTGAATGCTGATGGCACGCGTGGCGAAGGTGACGGCAAAATTGATCAGACCAATGAACTCGTGTTGAGTAAATGGCTTGACTGGGACGGAGCAACTGATCTTCAGGCTTTGGCGACCTTCGATGAATGGGAAATCCGAGGCGGCAACAATGACGGCGTTCTCGACGCTCAAGATGACGTCTGGAGCGAGTTGCATGTCTGGCAAGATCTCAATCAGAATGGCATCACGGATGAAGGTGAGCTCAAATCTCTTGAGCAGCTTGGTATCACGCAGATCAACCTCAAATACGATGATGGTACCGACTATGCTGATCTGAGCAATGATATCACCATCTACGACAATACGGTCTTGGGCCTTGCTTCCTATACGCGCAATGGTGAAGTGATTGTAGGTGGTGTTGGCGACATGTCGCTGTCTTATGATGCAGAAGGTTGGCGCCGCGTTGAAACCGAAACAGGTTTCCGTATTGAGCTGGAAAACAGCGAAAACTATGAGTACCGGGTATTAGATGGAACCGGAGCAATAGATGTGAACCTTGTCACAGAGGCATTAGGCGGTGCGGCAGGAGATAGTCGCAACAACCACTTCAATGCTGCGGGTCATGATATTGCAGTTCAACTCTCAGGTTGGGGTGGTGATGATATCCTGACTGGTGGAGACAAAGGTGCACTGATTTCTGGCGATGAAGGTGCCGACGAGCTTCGTGGCGGTGATGGAGATGACATCCTCTTTTTCGATGAGCACGACACAGTTGTTCTTGGTGGCAACGGTTATGACAATGCCAACTACGTTGGAGAAGCAGCGCTCACCTTTGATCTAAACTCCCACCAGATCGAAGAGCTTCATGCCGGTCAAGGTCATGACACTATCACGGCGTCCGGAGCTACAGAATCTGTTGCGGTTTATGCTCACGATGGCAATGACACTGTCAGCGGTGGTTCTGGAGAAGATGTGTTGTCTGGCGGCAAAGGGAACGACACTCTGCGGGGCTATGACGGTGCTGATTTAATTCAGGGAGATGAAGGAACAGATAAGCTTTACGGCGGCAAAGGAAATGATCATCTGTTCGGCTCTACTGGCAATGATGAACTACACGGTGAAGACGACAATGATGCTCTCAGCGGTGGTGCCGGCATAGATAAGCTCTTTGGCGGTGCCGGTGATGACAGCTACTTCTTCAATCGTGGTGATGGGAATGACACTGTCGAAGACACTTCTGGTGCAGCTGATGCTATATCATTTGGTATAGACATTGATCTGGAAGATCTCAGCCTTGTCCAAGACGGCAATGACCTGGTGATCTATGTGTTGCCGCAAGACAATCATGCGACCTCGCTGGCTGATGTCACTGATACCATTCGCATTAAGAACTGGAGAGATCCAAACAAGGCTGTAGAGGCTTTGACCTTTGTTTCTGGAGTGACATTCTCGCTAGCGGACCTGAAAGGTAACCTCCTGCAGGCAACGGGCACTCAGACAGTCACAGGTTCTTCGCTGCGTGACTGGATTGAAGGTCATGCTGGAAATGACACCTTGCGCGGTGGTGATGGCAACGACGTTCTGCAGGGCCGTGATGGCAATGACACGCTGGAAGGTGGAGATGGCATTGATACACTTGTCGGCGGTAAAGGCAACGACACGCTCAAAGGCGGCGACAGCACGGACGTGCTGACAGGTGGTGAAGGCTCTGACCGCCTTGAAGGTGGCTCAGGCAACGATGTTTACACCTATCAGCGCGGTGATGGCAAAGACACTATCTCTGACAGCTCTGGTGACCAGGACTTGCTGTTCTTGTCGGACCTGACATTGGATGAGGTGACATTACGTCGTGAAGGCAATGACATGGTTGTCTATGTGCTCGACAAAGACAATCCCGACACGCCTTTGGCTGACCTAGACGGTTCTATCCGTATCCAGAACTGGAACACATCGTCCAAGCGTATTGATACGCTCAGATTTAAAGATGGGTTTGAACTGGATTTGGGGCAGTACTCTGGTGTTGTTGAAAATGTTGCAGCTATTAATGTGAGCCGAGCGCAGTACACTGGTGTGCCAAAGCACCTTCAAAGCAGTGAGTTTGAGGATTGGGTGGAAGATCACCAACCAATAACGGAACAGCAGACAACGTCTCTGACAAGCTCACTCGGTGCATATGTAATGCATCATTTTACCGGGAAATTTTATCTGGAGGCAGGCAAGACCTATAAGTTCAGAGAGGACGTTGATGACGGTATGCTATTAAAAATTGGCGACACCACTGTGTTGTCGGATAATAGCTACAAATATCACACAACCGGCACATTTACCGCAGAAATATCAGGTTATTATGATTTTAGTTTCTTTGCCTACAACGATGGTGGTAAGGGAGATCATCGTCTTCAAATTGCTGATGAAAACCAGTCTACCTATACGGATATAAAGCTCTATCACTTTGATGAGTTACCTATTGCCCCAATTATAGCCGGGACCGATGGAAACGATATCCTTGATGATACTTCTGGTGCGCACCAGTTAAAAGGCGAAAGTGGGAATGATCTTCTGCTCGGCCGTGATGGCGATGACTACCTTTATGGTGGTTCTGGCAATGACACGCTGTTTGGTGGCGAAGGGACTGACAAGCTCTATGGAGGCAATGGCAATGACATCCTTGATGCAGGTAAGAGCGAGGGTGGAGAGCAACACCTGAATGGCCAGAGTGGCGATGACACCTATCTGATTGGCAAAGACAATGGTGACCTGTGGATCACTTGGACTGGAGAGAGCGCCGGTAGCGGTACTGACACCGTGCGCTTTAAGAACCTGTCCTTAAGCGATCTGGACCTCAGCGCCTATACGCACGAAAGCTATGGGGAATCCCTGCGGCTTCAATGGAACAAGGCTGGTCAGTCCGGGTCGCTGTTCCTGTCAGACATGGGCCAACACATCGAACGCTTCGAGTTTGCCGATGGTACTTCGCTGAGTGAAATCAGGGTACGGGATGACGGCCGCCTAGAGCTATGGGGAACGGATGGCAACGATCTGATAACTGGCGGAGCACTGGATGACTATATCCACGGCGGAGCCGGAGATGATGTGATAGATCCGGGTGCCGGAATGGGTGGATGGCAGAACCTGCGCGGCAATGCTGGCAATGATACCTATGTGATTGGCAGGGATGCCGGGAAAGTCTGGATTCAGAAAAACGGAGAGCTGTCGGGCACCGATACGGTACGCTTTAAAGATCTGCCCCTTGCTGATGTGACCTTTGAAACTATTGCAGTTGATGGTCTGGGAGAGGTTCTGCAAATAAGATGGAAGGATGGAGAGGACAACGGTTTCCTGCGTCTGTCGCATCTGGGAGAGCATATTGAACGCTTCGAGTTTGCCGATGGTACTTCGCTGAGTGAAATCAGGGTGCGGGATGATGGCCGCCTAGAGCTATGGGGCGAAGGTACAATCATCGGTGGAGCCATGAATGATTATGTTCACGGAAACCATGGTAATGACACGCTGGATCCAGGAGCTGGAAATGGTTTGGCAGATGGCTATTGGCAGAACCTTCGTGGTTATGCTGGCGACGACACCTATGTGATTGGCAAGGACGCAGGAAAAGTTTGGATTAATCGGTCTGGAGAAACAGCTGGTAATGACACGCTGCTTTTTGAAGACCTGACACTTGAAGAGTTAAGTTTCCAGAAAATCTCGATCTCGGGTCAGGGAGAGGTTCTGCAGATAAGATGGAAGGATGGAGAGGACAACGGTTTCCTGCGTCTGGCCGATCAGGGAGAGCATATTGAACGCTTTGAGTTTGCTGATGGCACGGTGGTAAATGATATTGCAGAGTTTACTGACGATTTTCAGTTTGTTTAAGCAGGAATAACTTAGTGATGCAGGCCTAGGTGTGTCAATCAGCATTGAAAATTGACCCACCTTTTGCATCCAAAACTGACCCACCCTGTGGGCGAAAAAGGCCCTGTCTGCGAGCGCTCGCAGACAGGGCCTTTTTTG
>CANNAV010000211.1 GCA_947502585.1 uncultured Pseudovibrio sp. | reverse complement strand
CTCGGACGTCCCGCGTTCGAGCGGGTAAACGCGACCTGAGTTCAAGCGGGTAAGGGCGTACTGCAACCTGAGCTGGAGTACTGCAACAACGCCGTTCCAGTTGCGGAGTATGAAATTGAAGACTAATTTCAGGTTTTTGGGCACAAGCTTACTGGCGCTAACCCTTCTGGCTGGAGTAACTACACCAGTTCAGGCTGGGCCAGTTCAGATCAAAGTGGAAGCTAAAGCAGAGACTGCTGCGATCAAGGGCGATGCAGACGATCCGGCTATCTGGGTGCATCCCTCGGATCCTGCTAAAAGCCTTGTGGTAGGTACGGATAAAAAGGCTGGGCTAAACCTTTATCGGATGGATGGCTCCTTGGTCACTCATCTTCCCGATGGAGAACTCAATAATGTTGACTTGCGCGATTTTAAGTTGGCCGGTAAGGCAATCTCTCTTGTCGGTTCCAGTCGCCGTGATGATGATACCATCGCATTCCATTTGATTGATGCGAACGGCAACATAAGCCGAGCTACACCATTCACCTTCCCTGCTGCGCCAGCGGATATGAGAGGTGAGGTAAAGGGGCGTTGTTGCATAATAGAATATTCTTGCAAATAAAGCGGTCCAAACGCGCGTTTCTTGCGTTTTATGCACGCAACTTTATGCGAAAAACATCTGGCCTAACGCCGGATTATTCTATTATGCAACAACGCCCTGTGAGGTAGTGTATATGACCAGCTGAAGATCTGATAAACACCACTGTCATGAGTGAGGAAGTTAGGTGTCTAGGGACCGTCTTTTGTTAGGCAACTTCGATATTGTTGACTTCTATTTTTCCGTTTACAGGATTTGTAAGCGTATCGAAACGTACTTTTTGGCGTTCAGACAATTTCTTAATACCAGCACGATTTAAGGACGCACGAAGGACGCGAAACTGCGAATTTGTACCTTCCTCCTGAATGTAGCCAAAGCCTTGCTCAGAATTGAAGAATTTCACGGAACCATTGATCATTTAGGATACAATCTGTGATGACCAAAAACGCTTTAGTACTTATGTACAGTCGCTTGGCCAGAGAATACTACTTCCCCAAAAGCAATATTCCATTATGTATATATTGCACATCTTATCGTACTGATTCAATCAATTTAAAATTTAATACGGATTTATTTTGCTAGTCTAAGTAAATCTTAGATAAACATAGTTTCCCGAACTTTAGATCTACTAGCTCAATGAACTAGCCCAAAGAATAGACCTTAGCCCAAGATATTTAGCGATATCTTGGGCACGCGCTGATTGCCAATCACTTGGTAGGCTATTTTATCAAAGGGCGAAGCTTTTTATCTGTAGCTTCTTTAGCAAGACGGAGTTCTTTTAGGCGAGACGTTTTTTCACTTAATTGCAGAGCCCGTTCCTCTTCATCGGTGAGTTCGTTTTTTTTGTTTTTTTCAATCTCAGCAAATCGATCTTTTGCACATGACATTGAAATATTGGGCATATTTTGATTCTTTCTATCAGGACTAGTGCTACGCAACAGGCGCAGCCCTGATCTTTTTTTAGTCGACCAGCTGCAAATTCACAGCTGAAGCTTTGCCATCGCGGCCGCTTTCTAGTTCATAAGCAACTTTTTGACCGTCTTCGAGACCCATAAGTCCTGCCCGCTCAACAGCAGAAATATGAACAAATGCATCCTTTCCGCCATCTTCAGGAGAAATAAAGCCGAAACCTTTTGTGGAATTGAAGAATTTTACAGTGCCGTGTGTCATGGTTGATACCTTGTAAGTTTACCCGGGCTAAGCGGGCGTGTTTCCCATGTTCGATATGTACATGGGGTGCAACATTCTCAAAATCAGGGGAAACCTAGCAAACCGGATAGCCGGAAGAAAAGATAGCCAATGATGGCTGTAAACGTGCTCCGCTTATATAGTTGTTTTTAGCTCTGTTTTCAAGACGACTGTTAGGCTATACTAAATATTCTGTAGTTTATGAGGTGATTTTGTATTGTGAGGGTAAGAAAAATCTTGGCTCTCCGCCCGTTCTGTAGAAATGGGATTACGCAACCTGATGTCTGGAAATTGCCGTGGCGGCTTTATTCATCTGTGCATTCCCATTTGATAGGCGTTGTTGCATAATAGAATAATCCGGCGTTAGGCCAGATGTTTTTCGCATAAAGTTGCGTGCATAAAACGCAAGAAACGCGCGTTTGGACCGCTTTATTTGCAAGAATATTCTATTATGCAACAACGCCACCTCACAGCTACTCTCCCTATTCCTACAAGATCTTAGTGCCGTGAATACAGCCATCCTCACCCGGCACTGTGTAAGCGGAGCTATAACTGAATCTGGTGTACGGGTCTTTTAAGATAGCAGCGTCTCGGGTTGAATAATTGAAGACCAAATCAATATTTTACCCACTTGGAGATACGCCACCATGGCAAATGATAAAGTTCTTGAGGTTGCTCGTCAAAACGGTCTTTTGGCCGATCCGCTGACTCAGTTGATAAGAGAGGGCGCAAGGGAGTTGGTGCATGGGGCTGTTCAATTAGAATTTCAGTCTTTGCTTTCGCTGTATGAAGATGACGTTGATGAGGCTGGGCGCGCTCGCGTTGTACGCAATGGTTATCACCCGGAACGCAAGATCCAGACTGGTATTGGGCCTGTTTGTGTGAAAGTGCCCAAGGTGCGAACCCGTTCAGGCGCCCCTGTCACGTTCCACTCAGCACTTGTACCTCCCTATGTGCGGAAGGCTAAAAGTCTGGAGGCTGCGTTGCCATGGCTTTACTTAAAAGGCGTTTCCAGCGGAGAAATGGACGAGGCTTTGAAGGTTCTTGTTGGTCGGGACGCGGAAGGCCTTTCAGCCAGCACGGTTTCTCGCCTGAAGAAGGAATGGAAGGGCCAATATGAACAATGGCGCCAGTCTCGCCTAGACCAGGACGAGTGGGTCTATATCTGGGTGGATGGTATTTACAGTGGCTTGCGGGCAGAAGATGTCAAGTTGTGCACGCTTGTTATGATTGGCGTTAACGGTCTGGGAAAGAAGAAGTTTCTTGCCATTGAAGATGGAGTGCGCGAGAGCACGCAAAGTTGGCTTGAAGTACTGGTGAAGCTGAAGAAGCGCGGCTTGAACGCGCCAGGCTGGCAGTCGGAGATGGTGCCATGGGGTTCTGGGCCGCCCTTGACGAAGTCTTCTGCCAAACGCGCCACCAACGTTGCTGGGTGCACAAGACAAATAATATCGTGGGGTACCTGCCCAAATCTTTGCAGGACAAGGCAAGGGCTTGCGTCAAGGATATCTGGATGGCACCGACCAATGCAAAGGCAGAAGTGGCTTTTGACCTGTTTGTGGAACAATTCGAGGGCAAGTATCCCAGAGCAGTGGAAT
This sequence comes from uncultured Pseudovibrio sp., assembly GCA_947502585.1. Classification (GTDB taxonomy): domain Bacteria; phylum Pseudomonadota; class Alphaproteobacteria; order Rhizobiales; family Stappiaceae; genus Pseudovibrio. Next base: position 1,841 of record CANNAV010000211.1, on the reverse strand, counting down.
GTCTTCTCATAGACCAGCACGATCTGCTCACATTCTACGATTTTCCGCAGATGCATTGGCAGTCAATCCGCACCTCCAACCCGATTGAATCCACCTTCGCACCATCAGGCACCGTACCAGGCGCTCAAAGGGGTGCTTGAACTGTGAGGGTATGCTGCATATGATGTTCAAACTCAGCCAGTGCGCTCAGGGAAGATGGCGAAAACTACGCGGCTTTGCCGATCCTGGCAAAGTCATCACAGACATCAAATTCAAAGACGGTCTCGAATAACCAGAACCCGGGCAAAAAGCTGCTTAAGCAAAAGCTCATACACCAGAATTGACAATAGCTCGTGTGAGTTAAATCCACGTTTTACCGGTCAATTATCCTCGCCACTTCCCGTGCTCTAAACAAAGGGCCGGCAATTTGCTTGTCAACTGATGACGGAGCAACGAAAGAATGGTCCAATGACAGAACGAACTGATTTTGCTAAAATTGGCTTAACCGCAGAATTAATTGGTCCTCTCAAGTTTCCCAATCCAATTGCAAACAATAACCATCGGCTAAATTTGCAGGAACACTCCTCAAAACTAAAGAACCACATTGCAGTTGTAGCGACCAATACACATGATTTGAAAGAAACCGGATTTGGATCGATTGAGACATGTCGCTTCTTTTACGATGCTCTAAAAGAAAAATATCAAACGGTTACGTTCCACGAGATTTCTTCTATATCCGGTTTAAATGATATTGTTACGTCTAAACCAGATCTTGTTGTCCTTTGCAGTAAATACTTCCTTGATGTAAGTAGTAATACTAAAACATGGTTTTCAGATTACTTCTCTGAACATGCGATTGCTTTTACCGGATCTGATCGCAACAGCCTGGAGTTCGATTCCAATAAAGGAAAGGCTAAGACGGCTATACAAAACCACGGTATTGCTACTGCAAAGTTTTTCGAGGCCTGTCCTGGCCAGTTCGAAACAGAAGACAAACTCCCTCTTTTTCTGCCTCTTTTCATTAAACCAATAGATGCTGCTAATGGAAATGGAATAGATGAAAACTCGGTAGTTCGCGATTTCGAAAGTTATCAAAATAAAGTCAAAGAACTTTTCGAGAGCTATGGCGCAGATGTTCTGGTCGAGGAGGTGTTACCGGGACGAGAGTTTACCGTTGCAATCTTTGACGATCCGGAAAACGATTTAAGATCTATTATGCCTGTAGAGATCATAGCCCCTAAGAATGAAAAGGGTGATCGAATATTGGGATGTGCTGCAAAGCAGCAAAATCATGAGTTACTCAGAACTATTACCGAACCCACTTTGAGCGCTGTTTCCGAGCTTGCAGACAGTGTCTTTACGGCATTAGGAGTTCGGAGTTTTGGTCGGATTGACATAAAGCTTGATGCAGAAGGAAACCCCAATTTTCTTGAAGCAAACTTAGTGCCGGGTATGACGCCCGATTCAAGTTACTTCCCACGGGCTTGTTCATTACAAAATGGGTCGAAGTCCAAGAAAAACATGCCGTCTGCAATGACACATTCTGAGGTTGCTTTGAAGATCGTTGAACTTGGCCTCAAACACACGAAAACATTGCAGCAAGTGAGCTAAGTACAGTCATTTCCTAAGCACTACTTGGCTAAAGTGAAGTAGGCTCTTATTCAGTAGAGCCTACTACCTCTACAAACGTGCTAAATAAGATCCTCCGGAGGTAGAAACATAACTCTGGCAGGCTGCTATTTAAACCATGCCGAATGTCTGCACATGGTCAGACTAGGGCCTGTTGAGTAACAGGGTTCCCCAATCAGTGAAAATGTGATTCAAGGTTCCTTTTAGGGAGGCTTGGATGAGTTCAGATCGCT
>CANNAV010000210.1 GCA_947502585.1 uncultured Pseudovibrio sp. | reverse complement strand
GCCTATCGTCAGTTTATGGCGCTCGCAGGATAACTGTGTGCAGACCATAGGTGTATTCTAACCGCCTCTAAAATTTGTGACAGAACCCCGCCTTCATCCACTGCTGCCTTGTAGCGGTAAAAGGTATCGCGCGAATAGCCGGTAGTGTAATCTGACGTCTGGAAAGCAAAACCAGATGACATCATTGCTGCCAGAAATCGTGGGTTCCAAACGTTGGATTCAATCCACTAGGGCGGCAAAAACACTACGCGAAGCTGGCTCATGGTTTCTGTTTCTGCCCAAATACTCTCCGGGTCTGAACCCCATTGAGATGGCCTTTTCCAAACTCAAGGCACTCTTGCGAAAGGCAAAAGCACGTACCTTTGAGGCTTTATGGCAAGAGGTCGGAAACATATGCAACATGTTCAGCTCACCGGAGTGCTGGAACTACTTAAAGGCCGCTGGATATGTTGCAGATTAAACGCCCGATGCTCTAGCCTGAGCCAGCGGATGGGTTTAGGGCCAGATTCCGTTACAGCAATGGTCAATTGTATAAAAGGCATTGAAGATGCTGCCAAATACCATCGCATAGGCTGAGCAGAACAAGGTTAATTTACATTGACGGCAAGGGAAATGAGACTGGCATTCATTAACCCCCGCAGGGAATTACCAATATAGACAGCATCTGCTGACCACAAGTCGCGGACTGTCAGATCAGCTTCCACTGCATATCCATGCTCCAGCAGACCAGCGCGGAAAACGCCTGGCAATAACCCATGCGTAAGAGCAGGGGTGAGCAGCTTGCCGTCCTTGCGGATAAATAGATTTGTGAAGCTGCCTTCGGTCAGATACCCGGCTTCATTGAGGAAAACGACCTCGGAGCATCCATATCTGGCTGAATAATCTGTGCGGGTCTGATCGCGGAAACTGCGCTGACTGGTTTTGTGAAACAGGAAACGATCCTGTGAATGCACCCGCTCATCTGCAAGGCAGATTTGCCAGTCATCACCGCTCGCTGCGGGCATTTCCTGCGCCTTCAGGATGAACTGTCCATCTTCATATAGATCAAGCCGAACCCGCATATGGCGATCAAACACAGCAGAATGCTCTGAAAGCACACGCAACGCCTGATCCAGATTCCAGTTGAAGCCAAAGTAAGACGCACTGTCGGCCATCCGTTGAAGATGGCGATCCAACAATGTGTAGCCATCGTCAGGCGTCCAGCCAATAGTTTCAAACAGAGTGAAACGCTCTTCTGATGCCTTAAGGAAGTTCAGTTTTAGCAGGCACTCATCATATTCCGGTGACGCGCCGGAATCGAAAACAACACCTGAGCCAGTTCCCATTTCTGCAGTGCCGTCCTTGCCAATTACCAGAGTGCGGATCGCCACATTGAATGTGAAATCGCCATTGGGTTCAATCATGCCAATGGTGCCGGTGTAGATCCCGCGCGGGTTCTTCTCCAGCTCATCAATGATCTCCATCGCCCAAAGTTTAGGCGCTCCTGTAATGGAGCCACATGGAAACAGCTCTTCAATGATTTCCGGCAGCTCAGTGCCATCCACCAGTTCGCCAGTGGTGCTTGATGTCATCTGAAACAGGCTGCGGTACTGTTCAACCTCACAATGGGAGGGAACACAAACACTGCCTGCTTTGGTAACGCGTGAGAGATCATTGCGCATCAGATCAAGGATCATGGTGTTCTCAGCACGCGATTTTACATCACTTTGCAGCCACTCCTGAACACGAGTATCTTCTTCCGTCGTGCGGCCACGTTGAGCCGTGCCCTTCATTGGGCGTGTCGTCAGTTGCCTGCCCTTGCGCTCCAGAAACAGTTCCGGAGAAATCGAGAGAACCTTCTGGTCGCCCAAATGCAACAGTGCCGCATATCCAACCGGTTGTTGGAAGAGCAGATTATCAAACAGGGCTGCTGTGCTTCCGGTTTGCTCAAGATCAGCACGCATGGTCAGGTTAATCTGGTAGATATCACCTTGCGCCAGGTGCTGCTGTGTCTTCGCAAAAGCGCTCTCATACTCACTCTTGCTCATGTCTAACTGATTGATATGGATGGACGGGGTAGCTTCATTACCAGCAGCCTCAACCAGCCACCGTGCTTCTTCATCACGGGTTAAAAACTGCGGTGCCTCGTAAACGCCAAACCAGGCAAGAGGTATGTTGCCTGTGCCCTTAAAGCGCTGCTTCAGCTTTTCTTCAAACGCAAAGCCAAACTCGTAAGAAAAGAAGCCAGCCAGATGATGGCCTCCTTTGCGCTCTTGTTCCAGTTGCTGAAGAAACCGGGGCGCATCAGAAAGAGCCTTGCAGGTCAGCACGCGCTTTGGAGCCTGGAAGAGACGTGCTGGCTCATGGCTAAGCCTATCGACGAAAAGTACTGTTCCAAACGCAAACTGCGCCATACCTGTCCATTCTGATTTGGGTCACCTTATTAAGAAGGCTCAATACCAGTCCGTTCGACCAAGGCAATCATAAAATTATCTCCAAGCCTGTGTGTGAATAATTTCGCGTAAATTGTGATAAATCTGGACCCGGAGATCTGAAAACTCCACCGTAAGGCAGCAATCTCAAAAGAGGATAAACCACGCCCAAACGCAAAACATGGCACCTGGGCGGCCCGTTTCATCAGACTTTTTAGCCCAGATTAAGCAACGTCGTGGAAGAAGCGCTCCAACGTGTCATGAACTTGATTGAGATCTTCATCAACCTTATTGGCTTTATCAGTTACTTCCAACACCGAGCCTGTTGCTTCGTTCATAGCGTCGCTCAGGCTGGCAATGCTCTGGGAAACCCCCCTGGTACCATCAGCTGCAGCAGCGATATTGGCAGAAATCTCATTGGTTGCATTACCCTGCTGAGTTATTGCCTCTGCAATCGCACCGGTATGTGAGTTAACGTCATCCATTGTCAGAGAAATGGAGCCAATCGCTTCCACAGCTTCGCGGGTTCTGCCCTGAATTGCGGAAACCTGAGAAGCAATCTCTTCAGTCGCTTTGGAGGTCTGGTTGGCAAGTTCTTTTACTTCCGCTGCTACAACCGCAAAGCCTTTACCTGCTTCACCTGCGCGGGCAGCTTCGATTGTTGCGTTAAGGGCCAGCAAGTTGGTTTGCTCTGCAATAGCCTGAATGAGCGTGACCACTTCACCAATGCGGCTTGCTGCTTCTGCAAGGCTGCCAATCGTGTCATTGGTCTCCTGCGCACCGCGAGTTGCTGCTTCAACCATATCGCTGGACTGCGCAATCTGGCGCGCGATTTCGAAGGTGGAGGAGGAAAGCTCTTCGGAAGCAGTTGAAACTGTTTGAACGTTGCCGGAAGCTGAATCAGAGGAGGAAACAACCTCACTCGTATGACCGGAGCATTTATAGGTTGCGTTCTCCAGTTTTTTGGAAGCAGACACAATGCTGTGCGTGTTTTGAGAAAGACTCTTAAGTTGTCCGTCCACAACGTCACGCAGCCCGGAAATGTGCTTTTCAAAGAATGCTATACGCTTGAATTGCTCAGCAATCTTCTGCTCGTTTTCTGCAGCCTTAGCTGCAATAGTAGCCTCTTGAGCGGACGCCGTACTGTCTGTTGAGTTGGAAGCCCCAGCATCGCGTTGACCGCTGATGAAAGTCATTATCACGCTGGCGAGAAGAACCAGAATGATGATGTTTCCAGACATGGTGCTCTGGCCACTCGTGAGGAACTCAGGTAAAACAAACAAACTTCCAAGAAGGTAAATTGCGGCAACTGCGAGGAAACTGCCAAGCGCGCCGCCGTTGCGTAAAGAACTCAGAACAACCAGTGGGGCAAAGAACAGGATGTTGAAGTCCACTTGCCAGTCTTCTGTATATCCACCTAAAGCAGCAGCAGAGCTTGCAACTGCGGCCAGAATGGCAAGGCAAATGCCTGAAGCCAGGCCGGAAGCGCCGGAGGCCTTATCTTTAAGCCACAGTGCAGTTGGAATAGCTGCAAGAAGGAAAGCTGATCCTGAAAGAACACTCATCGTGCCGGGGTCACCAGCCCAGCTCATCCCAAAGCTCAGGAGAGCAAGAACCCAACCCAGGGTAATTGGCCAACTGGTTGAAGCCATGTTAGATTGCCCTACCTCTTCTTTAAATCCGACTTCAGCATACATTTCAGGTCTTCCCTTAATAGCATTGGTGCATGACACATCCAAATAAATCCACCCAAGTATTAAACGCATTCTTACTTATAGCTCTCTTATAAATAAGAGGAATGCGTGAAACTCAAACGGTAGCCAGCAAAATTACAGCTATAAGCCGCTTGGTTGAATAAAAGAAGTAGCACGCACGAAAGAGCGAAATCGCATAGCATTGCATAAGAAAGAGATCTCTCTCAAGTTTTAATTGCGTAAATTACTCCATTCAAATCTTAGATGTAATTTTTATAAGACTTTTGTTTAAGAGAAGCTTAATGGCGGGGGTAAGTCTAAAAAGCAGGAACACCGAAGCGTTTACTCCGGTGTTCCTGCATTGAAAATAACTGAAACCAATAAAACTAAACCAGCAAAATTAAGCCTTAGGCTGGTTCGTCCTCTCCTGCCATTGGATCATCATAGCAAAAGCGTGTGCAAGAAGAGCTTTCCACGTCATTCAGAATGAATTTGAGGAGAGAGGAAAGTTTGTGCAATTGGCTCTCATCGATGTCACCGAGCAGCACATGAGCTGCTTTGCGGCGCGCTTCAGCCACTTCAACGGCTTTCCGCTTACCGCGAACGGTCAACTCTACCATAACCTCCCGGCCTCTGCGGCGCAGACGTCGAACCAACCAGTCTTTCTCAAGACGGTCAATCAGGCGCACGGTAGCAGAATGGCTTAAACGAACTTCTTTCGCAACTGTACCGATGGAAATGGCCGGAGAACGTCGCATAATAAGAAGAGCCGCTACGGCACTTGTTGAAAGTTCTCCGTAAGCATCAACACTTGCATCTTCGAGTGCTGTACTTACCGCGGATAGTTGGTCTGCAATATGATCGGTTCTCATCATAAATCAAATCTCTAAAATACTGCCCTGACGATTCTGACTTAGCGTCATTAGTGTTAAACCTAAAATTGCAATTTAACAAATTCAAGTTTAATAAACTTCAAAATAATAAGTCTTTCCAAAATATGCAACCTGCAAAATCAAATAAAACCCCAACTTGATCCCTGATTATTAGTAGGTTGCAATTATCCATAAATTATTTGGCTCTTTATGGGTTCCGGGGAGTTAGTTCAAAAGTAGTTCAATCAGCCCTGAAATGGCAGCTTTTCCTCTGCG
>CANNAV010000209.1 GCA_947502585.1 uncultured Pseudovibrio sp. | reverse complement strand
AGCCCATCAGTGCGACCTGAGTTAAGCGGGTAAAGGCGAGCTGTACCCAGAACTACCTTTGTGCAACACGGCCGGTTTTTAGCGTGTGACAGAGCAATATTATCCGCATAAAGGTTACTACCCTATAACGGGTAGTTGGGATCAAAAAAAGAGGCAGCAATTAAGCCGCCTCTCTTCTTAAACTCTACTTTACTACCTAATATCAGGTAGAACCATGGTCTATTATCGGGAATAAAATTCCACAACCAGGTTCGGTTCCATCTGAACCGGGTAAGGCACGTCGCCAAAAGCCGGAACACGAGCAAATGTCGCGGTCAGCTTATGGGTGTCAACGTCAAGGTAGTCAGGAACGTCGCGCTCAGCGGACTGTACTGCTTCCAGTACGATTGCCAGCTGCCTGGATTTTTCACGAACTTCAATGACGTCACCTGGCTTACACATGTAAGAACCGATGTTTACGCGGCGACCATTAACGTTCACATGGCCGTGGTTAATGAACTGACGAGCAGCAAACACAGTGAGAACGAACTTTGCGCGGTAAACAATTGCGTCAAGACGGCTCTCAAGAAGACCAATAAGGTTTTCAGAAGTATCACCGCGCTGACGGGAAGCTTCATCATAAGTCTTACGGAACTGTTTCTCAGATATGTTGCCGTAGTAGCCTTTCAGCTTCTGTTTAGCGCGCAGCTGCACACCAAAGTCAGAAAGCTTACCCTTGCGACGCTGACCGTGCTGGCCTGGGCCATATTCACGACGGTTCGCAGGGCTTTTAGGACGACCCCAGATGTTTTCACCCATCCGGCGGTCTAGTTTATACTTGGCGCTCTGGCGCTTAGACATCGCAGTTTCCTTAGCGTTTATCTGTAATTTTAAAGGAAACGCGCCCTCCTTTTCCTTCACAGGCCCAAGGCTCACAAAGGTTGACAGCGGTCCTGGCAAACAGCGCATGCCGAACCACACGGGTGCGTAAAATCAAAGCGGCGCCGAAGGGACCGCAATGAACAGCGCATTCCTAGTGAAATTGCACACAAGAGTCAACGGGATATGACAGCAAACAATTGAGAAACCAGAGCACAATCAATAACGCCTTTGTGCTTTCTCGCCGCGCTCCTTGCTCCAGATCGTTGCATCAACCCCTTCCGCAAGTTCAGGATGTTCAGCAATATCAAACATAAGATCCTTCCCTTCCTTCAGCTGCCTGATGTAGTCTCTGGTTATCAAGGACACTTTTGGAGCCAGAAGCACAATCGCGATCAGGTTGATACTAGCCATGACAGCCATAGCCGCATCGGCTGCGTTAAACACAGTACCGACCGTCTGCAAAGTACCCCAGAACACCATTGCCAGAGAAAGAAGGCGAAGGATTGTAAGCCCCGGTTTCCAACCATGCTCCAGATAAATCAAGGCGTTTTCCGCATAGGAGTAATTCGCCACGATCGAGGTAAATGCAAAGAAAAAAATCGCGATGGCGATGAAATATGCACCAAAATCGCCAACATGCGCCTCTGCCGCGGATTGTGTCAGAGAGATGCCCGTCACTCCTGATGTTGGATCGTAAATACCGGAGAGCAGGATAATCAATGCGGTCGCAGTACAGATCACGATCGTATCTATGAAAACACCCAGCGCCTGCACGAAGCCCTGAGAGGCCGGGTGATGAGGATCAGGAACAGCTGAGGCGGCAATGTTTGGCGCAGACCCCATACCAGCTTCGTTGGAGTAAAGCCCACGACGGACACCATTCAGCAGCGCTGCCATCACGCCACCAGTTATCCCGCCAACAGCTTCTTCAAGACCAAAGGCGTGCGCGACTATACTCCACAGAACACCGGGCACTTCTTCGTAGTTTGCAGCCAGAATACCAAACGCTATCGCCACATAAGCAATAGCCATAAACGGAACAACGACCTCGGCAAAATGAGCGATCTTCCGCAAACCACCAAAGATCACCAGCCCGGCTGCCAAAACAAGCAGCACACCGGTGACAACCTCCGGGATATAGAAAGCACTGTGCATTGCATCTGCGATGGAGTTGGACTGCACGGCGGAAAACACGATACCAAAAGCAAAAATTAAAGCGATCGCAAATGTATGACCAAGCATTTTACTTTTTAAACCAGCGGCCATGTAAACAGCTGGGCCACCGCGAAACTGGCCGTCATCATCTTCAACTTTATAAAGCTGTGCCAAAGCGCTTTCTGCATAGGCTGTTGCCATACCAATCAGAGCAACCGCCCACATCCAGAAGATTGCTCCCGGCCCGCCCAGTGTCAGCGCGACAGCGACCCCCGCAATATTACCGGTGCCAACACGTGAAGCCAGACTGGTGCACAAGGCCTGAAACGGACTGATGCCGTTGCGGTCTTCATGTCTCGACTTAAGAAGAACGCTGAAGCACTGCCCAAAATAACGAAACTGGATAAAGCCTAATCGGAGCGTAAAAAACACACCAACAGCAAGCAAACCGTAAAGCAACACATAATTCCAGAGGATGGTATTGGTGTAATCCACGACACTATTGATAATTTCCAAGGTCTCGCTCCAGCAAATACGCAGGTGCCAACTGGGTATCAAATCAATTTCAAGATCCGCCTGGAACAACCAATTAAATGAGATAGTATTTACACCCAGGCGGGCAATACTCCGGAAACCTATACGCTAAGAGGGAAAACCTCAGTTGGTCTGGAAAAACAGATCCTCACACCCCACCGCTACCGTTTTTGGATCCAGGACCTGAACCAACCGTCTGGCAATCGCAGGCGCGGGGTCAATCCACGTGACAGGCCAGGGAGCTACCTGCTCCATTTCTTCCTCCAGAAAAGGATAATGTGTGCATCCAAGCACGATGTAGTCAGTGCGCTGACCGTTTATCTCCACAAAGCAAGGTGCAATTTCCTGCCGCAAACGATCAAAATCAACTGCACGGCCTGCCAGCTTATCTTCCGCAAGTGCCGCAAGACCAATTGCCCCAACAAGAGCAACATGATGCTCAGGCGCAAACTCAATGATCAGGTCCTGCGTATAATCGCGCTTCACAGTCCCTGGTGTGGCAAGCACTGCGAATACGCCGCTTCGTGTTTGTTCAGCAGCAGATTTAATCGCAGGGATCGTCCCAACCACAGGAATGCACAGCACCTCGCGCAAGCTTTCTAGCACAAGCGTCGAGGCCGTGTTGCAGGCTACCACGACGGCGCTTGGTTGCCACGCCGCGCTAACAGACTGTACCAACGCACATATATGCTCGCGCAACGCTGCAGCATCCCAGTCACCGTACGGAAAAGCAGCACGGTCTGCCAGATACAGGAGTGCAGCGTCAGGAAGTACCCGCGTGATCTCACGCTGCACAGACAGCCCCCCGATACCACTATCCAGCACCAGTACACGACCAGCCGTATCCGTCCGCATGTGTAACTGCTGAAATGAAATGGCAGGGAAATCGGTCAGCATCAATTTTTATCCTTCACACCATACTTTTCGAAGCTGGAAATCACACCACGCATTATACGCACTTCATTTTCGGTGAGATCTGCTTTCTGAAAGATGTTGCGCAGCCTGCGAATTGTTACTGGCTTCTTTTCAACAGGACGGAAGAACCCGCGAGCGTCCAACCCTGTTTCCAGGTGCTCAAACATCCGTTGAATGGACTCCTGGGTTGCGAGCTCTCCCTCATAATCATCCAGGGAGAAAGGCAGTGCACCCGCTGTCGCCACACGGCGCCATTCATAGGCACATACCAGAACAGCCTGGGCAATGTTCAGGGAAGCATAGGTGGGATCAACAGGAAGGGTCACAATCTTATTTGCAAGCGCCACTTCATTATTGTTAAGACCCCAGCGTTCGCGGCCAAACATGTAACCGGACGGCACCCCGCGCGTGCATTGAGCAACACTCTCGGTCGCGGCCTCATCGGGCCCCACAACAGGTTTTGGAATGTCACGGCTACGCGCAGTCGTCGCAAAAACGAGCTTCAGATCGGCAACAGCTTCTTCAACACTGTTGAAAACCCGTGCTGCATCAATAACATGATGCGCACGGCTGGAAGCTGAGCGTGCTTTTTCACTCGGCCAGCCGTCACGGGGGGTGATCAGGCGCAGGTCGCGCAAACCAAAATTGGCCATAGCACGGGCAACCATACCGATATTTTCGCCAAGTTGCGGTTCACAGAGAACGACAACAGGAGGAGTGACATTGTTTGTTTCAGGAGTGCTTTCAGACATGCGGATCCTCTAGCCGATCAGACTGAAAATTACCAGAGCCGTTTTGCCTCCCACCGTCTCAGGACACAGGACCCTATCAGAACAGACCTGTTGTTTTTCCTCGGCAATAAGTCACCACCTGCACCTCAGTCACTTGATATAGCGTAGAAACTCTGACCAATCACCTAAAGAGGGTAAAATTCAGCGAATTCAATCAAGAGTAAAGCTGTGTTTTGCTGTTACCTAGGGTGTTGGCTATTTTAATGCAGCCTCTGAATGGCATAACCCTCTACGAAGGAGACCCCGACGACAATGCCTGGACAAGAACCCAACGCAGGTGGCACCCCGCCTCCAAATGTCCCGGACCTCACGCAGTTAGTGCGTGACAACTGGTTAAAGTTTCTGGTGCTCGGAGTACTGATGGTGATTGGTGGTACGATTGTGTTGGTCATACCATACGCGTCTTCCATCGCAGTAGCACTGGTAATTGGATTGGTTCTGATAGTCGTCGGGGTTCTTCAGCTCTGGCACGCCATGCAGGTAAAAGAATGGGGGGGCTTCCTCTGGCAATCACTGGTCGGCATCATTGGGTTGGTTGGCGGGATAGCAATCTATTACAATCCCCTTGCCGGAACAGAAGCACTTACACTCGTTTTGTCTGTTGTGTTTATTGCGCAAGGCATTGCACAAGCAATGTTCTCATTCCGTTTACGACCTCACACCAGCTGGGGCTGGATTCTGGCCTCTGGTGTCATAGCAGTTGCAGCCGGTATATTGATCCTGCTCGACTTCCCTGCCTCGACTGCCTGGGCTCTCGGCCTTGTGGCCGGCATTTCCATCATGTTCAACGGTTGGAGTTATGTGGCAATTGCACTGGCCGCGCGCAAGAAAGCGTAATACGCCACAGATGAGAACGTCGGCGGGGAAATGAAATCCGAAATATATCATGCCGCGCAATCTGAAATGAGCGCAGCACAATTTTACGGTCAGTACCGTTCCTTCAAACTTATCCAAATCTGTCCATACATAGTTAAACCTATGCAAGGACAGGCTTGGAGTTGAATTCCTGC
>CANNAV010000208.1 GCA_947502585.1 uncultured Pseudovibrio sp. | reverse complement strand
AACCTAAAGAGAAATGCCACGATGGCTATCTCAATTTCTAAACCAGATAATTTACAGCACTATAGGGACACAATCCAATTCGCATTCGCGTCGCAGAAAATGGAATGACACCGAAGATATTTGGTGACCTGTCAAACAGCGTTGGCCCATCCAGGTCAGAGAGGTTAACTTCCAAAAGCTCATCACGTGGTCGACGAAAATGCACTTGGTTCATCCCCCATCTCTTTTGCATCAGTTTATCTGTCACACCGGATGGCCTCAGAATTCGGAGGGTTCGGGGATTAACGGCAAGAGCGCGAGACTGAGCGTGAGGGCGGGAGTTCCTATCAATGATACGAGGCGTAAATCCGCGTCCTTCAGACTTGCTGCAGCAGTCAGCCAGACTGGCCCCGCCCCAACAATCAGAATGGGTCTTCGTTGCCTCGCCCTCCTACCAAACACAGCGCTGGTTGTTGCAAGCTTATGCAAAAGGCGCTGCTGGACCGTTGAACCAGTAATGCGAACTTTTATCACTCCTTGAGGAGCTTGCTTGCCCTTCTTGACCTGACATCGAAATTGTTGTCTAGCTGCCGCAGGCTCTAAAGGACGGTATTCGATGACAACACCTTGCCCTTGCAAATCTGGAAAAGATTTTGAAATCTGCTGCCAGCCTTTTCTGAAAGGCAAAACCCTTCCTGAAACCGCAGAACAACTCATGCGCTCACGCTACAGCGCTTATGCCACAAAAAGCATCCAATACCTGAAGGACACGCTTTGGCCGCGCTACCAAAAAGCCTTCAACTTAATTGAGGTCACAGAATACGCTGCCCAAACTCAATGGATAGGACTTGAGATTCTGGAAACCAACAAGGGTCAGGCAGGCGATGCAAAAGGCAGTGTCCTCTTCTGCGCCAAATACCTTGCCCACGGCCGACTCGGGCAACAGACAGAACTGAGCCTTTTCAAAAAACGCCAGGGCCGCTGGTACTACGTTGAGCCTATGGAAGAAAGCGCTCGTCTATAACCCTCATACCCTGAACGTGAAAAAGACTGCCCTTAAAATATAGGCCCGCATCAGCAAGTTATGATTCCATTGCTTTATCAAAACGAATGGAGGACCATATGCCGTGGTGTGATAAATGCGATTTCGGGCGTGTTTCCAGCGGCTGTCAGTGAAGGAGGCTGCCCAAAGACTTTCCGGCGGGTGTGATTTACAGCTAATCGGTCAAACCGACGGAAAGCGGCGGTATTTGCCGCTATGATGCAGGCAAAAAGTTAAAAGGCGTAAGCGACACATCCTGACCGCCCCCCTGGGAACCTTTTTGTCATTATCGTTCACAGCGCACTGCTCAGGATTGTGACGGTGCGCCGCGGGTCCTCAAAAAAGCACGTTTAAGGTTCCCGTGGTTACGCCATATATTTACTGGTGTTGGTTATACGGGCGAGAAATTACGCCTCGCCATGGCAGGCAGGGCCAGTGAAGGTTGGAAGTCATAAAGCGGTCCGACACCGCAGATAGCTTTGAGATATTGCCACGCCGCCGGGTGGTGGAGTGCACCTTCGCCTGGATCGGAAGGTGCAGAAGGCCCGCAAGGTATTGCTGCTATCAATAGACTTTTGAGTCAGACGCTTAGGGAAATCATCTGAGCATTATTGTGATGTCCAGCCGCCGTCCATTGGTAAGAGCGCACCAGTGATTGAAGCAGCCGTATCAGAGCACAAGAACACAGCAAGACCAGCAATCTGTTCGACAGTTACGAACTCCCTGGTTGGCTGAGCTGCGAGCAGGACTTCTTTCTTCACCTGCTCCTCAGTCATGTTACGGGCTTTCATTGTATCCGGGATTTGCTTTTCGACGAGGGGGGTCCAGACGTATCCGGGACAAATGGCGTTCACAGTAATGTTGTTCTCAGCAACTTCCAACGCGACGGTTTTGGTCAAGCCTGCGATGCCGTGTTTTGCGGCAACGTATGCTGCCTTGAATGGAGAAGCGACCAGCGCGTGAGCAGATGCGGTGTTGATGATGCGACCCCAGCCCGCTTTGCGCATGTATGGCACGGCGGTGCGAATGGTATGGAATGCGGAGGAAAGGTTAATTGCAATGATGGCATCCCATTTGTCGACCGGGAAATGCTCAATGGCTTCAACATGCTGAATGCCTGCATTGTTGACGAGGACATCGACTGACCCAAGGGATTTCACCGCGTCATGGATCATCGCGTGGATTTCAACGGGCCTGGTCATGTCGGCTGATGAGTACACGCACTTTACACCGAAGTCGGTTGCGATCCCCGCGCGCTCTTTTTCAATGGCAACGGCGTCACCAAAGCCGTTGATCATAATGTTGGCACCTTGCTCTGCCATTGCGCGTGCATAAGCGAGGCCAATGCCTGATGTGGACCCAGTGATTACAGCGGTTTTTCCTGATAGCATTTCGTGTCTCCTGCCCAAATGTATTGCAAAAAGAGTTAGTGTGAGCTTGCGTCACTTTATAATCTGGTTGCATTAGCAAAAAGCATAGGTGTTTAACGTGCAGTGCAAAAAGGTCAGAAGTGACTGCCAACCTGTCTTTTGTCCTCAATGGAAGGTTAGGGATGAATCTATCGCGTCAAAGTTGGTGGCGAATCTCAGCGGGCTGATGGTGGAGTGGACCCAGCTTCATTCTGAGGACAGGTTTACATTGAAATCCTGAGTACCTGATGGCGCCTGGCGATAACATCAGACTGAGTTGAATTTCCGCTAAAAAGTTGACAGCGCGGGCTGCATGCTGCACTTGCTTGCCTAAAGATTTATCCCAGTGGAATGATCATGACTGACAAAAGCTACCAATCCTATATCTCCTCCCCGTTTCCGCGCCGTCGTTCTGTGGCTGTAGACGTTGGAGGGGTTATTGTTGGCGGCGAAGCGCCTGTTGTTGTTCAGTCCATGACGAACACGGATACTGCTGACATAGATTCAACGGTTGCGCAGGTTTCTGCTCTGGCGCGTGCGGGGTCCGAGCTGGTTCGTATTACGGTTGACCGCGATGAGGCCGCTGCGGCAGTTCCGCGTATTAAAGAGCGTCTGAACCGGATTGGTGTCAATGTTCCGCTGATCGGAGACTTCCATTATATCGGACACAAGCTGCTCGGAGATCATCCTGATTGTGCTGAATCGCTTGATAAGTACCGAATCAATCCGGGGAATGTTGGTTTCAAGACCAAAAAAGACAAACAGTTTAGCCAAATCATCGAAATGGCGATGAAGCACAGCAAACCCGTGCGCATCGGTGTGAACTGGGGATCGCTTGATCAGGAGCTCCTGACCCATCTGATGGATAAAAACCAAGAGGAAGGTTCTCTGCTGACAGCGCAACAAGTAATGCGCGAAGCGATTTGCCAGTCTGGTTTGCTGTCTGCTCAACGTGCCGAGGAGCTGGGGCTTGGTCGTGACAAGATTATTTTGTCTGCGAAAGTTTCCCAGGTTCAGGATCTGATTGCCGTTTATACGGATCTGGCGCAACGTTGCGAGTATGCTCTTCACCTTGGTTTGACTGAAGCTGGTATGGGCACCAAGGGCATTGTAGCGTCTTCTGCTTCCATGAGCATTCTGCTTCAGCAGGGCATCGGCGATACCATTCGTATTTCCCTTACACCTGAGCCGGGCGGAGACCGTACGCGTGAAGTGCAGGTCTCTCAGGAACTGTTGCAGACAATGGGTTTCCGCAATTTCATACCGATTGTTGCTGCGTGTCCTGGGTGTGGGCGCACGACCTCTACAGTCTTTCAGGAACTGGCTCAGGACATTCAGACGCATATCCGCGAGAGTATGCCGAAGTGGCGCGAGCAATATCCAGGCGTTGAGGAACTTAACGTTGCCGTTATGGGCTGTATTGTGAACGGCCCCGGTGAATCCAAACATGCTGACATCGGTATATCTTTGCCTGGTACTGGTGAAACACCTGCTGCACCTGTGTTTGTTGATGGTGCTAAAACTGTTACCCTGCGCGGACCGAACATCGCTGACGAGTTTAAGATGATGGTTCTGGACTATATCGAGAAACGTTATGCTACGGGCGTTTCATCTGAACATGAGATTTCCTAGATGTCGCTTGAGCGGTTTGTCAAAAAGGCAGAACATAAAATCAGAGAGAATGCTCCGAGGGAAAAGCCTTCGGTTTTGGTGATCTCTTCGCAGGTTGTCTGCGGATGTGTCGGCATGCGTAGTGCCGTTTTTGCGCTGGAACGCATGGGCTTCCATGTCTGGATGTTGCCTACGATTGTTTTGCCCTGGCATCCGGGGCAAGGTGCTGGTGAGCGTATTTCGGCCAGCGAAGAAGCCTTTAAGCATATCGTTGAGCAGATTTGTGCCAGTGATCGTTTGAATGCTGTGAAGGGCGTCATCTCCGGCTACATGGCAAATACAGCTCAGGTTTCTGACGTTGCTAATATTGTGCAGGAAGTGAAGCGACGCAATGAGGATGCGGTTTATCTGTGCGATCCGGTAATCGGTGACAAAGGTGGCCTTTATGTTGCCGAACGCCTTGCAGAATCTATTCGTGACCAACTGTTGCCGCATGCTGATGTAATTACGCCCAACCGTTTTGAGCTCGCCTGGCTCAGTGGGTTTGGTACTGAAATGGAAAATGAAGCTGTTGCAGCGGCGCGAACCCTGCAAGTGGAACGCACTATTATCACGTCATCGCCTGCAATCCGCCGCAACTCCATTTCCAACTTGCTGGTCGGGCCGCGTGGCAGTCTCGCCATTGAACATGCGGAAGTTCAAGGTGCACCGCATGGGACCGGCGACTTGCTGGCTGCGCTTTATCTGGGGCGTAGCCTGAGTGGCCAGAGTGATGAAGAAGCACTGAAAAAAGCGACAGCCTCAACGTTTGAGCTGGTCGCTCGCTCTGTTAAAGTTGAGTCTGACGATTTGCTTTATGCTGAGCATCAGGATTCACTGATCCAGCCGATGGCACTTGTGAATGTTCGCCGTGTGCTTGAGGCGCCTGAACGTGCCTGAAACAGTGGCCGTTGATCCGATCTGTGTGGTCGGCGTTGACGGCTGCAAAGCAGGTTGGGTTGCCATTTTTCGCTGGGCTGGTTCAGATCGCGCGCCTGAAGTACAGATCTTCCCTCATTTTGCAGATTTGTTAGCGCCTGATTATGCGCCACATAAGGTTGCAGTAGATATTCCGGTCGGGCTGCCTGAGAAAATTAGCGGCAATGGCCGTGGGCCGGAAAAAAGTAAGCATCAAGGGAACCCCCTCTGTATTGGCTTTTTTTGATCTGTCATCTTCCCGCGATGCTTGCTTGTTATCGGC
>CANNAV010000207.1 GCA_947502585.1 uncultured Pseudovibrio sp. | reverse complement strand
GCGGTTTGTGTGCCTACTGCATCGGTCCCGCCGTCGGCAATCGCCGCTCCGCCCTGAACAGAAACGTCCAATTCGGGAGTTCCTGAAGCCGTACCACTGACTGTAAAGTTATAGGGATTTTCATCGCTATCATCATTTACAAAGGACAGATCAAAACTGAAAGCACCATCAAGGGTTGGTGTGTAATCCACAGTCAGGACTGTGGAATTGCCAGGCGTTACAGTTAACGTGCCAAAGCTTGCTGAATCCACCACAACATTGGAGGCACCGGAGGCGGAAGGAGCTTGCAGCGTCAGGTCTGCGGTGCCATTGTTTTCAATGGTGTAAGAACTCTGAGCCTGCAATCCTGCGGTTTGTGTGCCTACTGCATCGGTCCCGCCGTCGGCAATCGCCGCTCCGCCCTGAACAGAAACGTCCAATTCGGGGCTGGTTGCAGCACCAACATCAAAATTATTTATTTCAAGGTCATCACTTACGCCATTGGTCCTCACAAGAGTGAAGCTGAATGCGTCTCCTGTATCATAGGTGCCATTTACGTCCACAGTGCAGCCAGAAGCGCATGTGATTTCCTTACCGTCAGTTATGTCTGAGATGGAAATGGAGGCATTGGGTGTAACTGTGAGGCTTGTTACGCCTTCGTTAGCGGCGGGGCGATCCAGAAAACCAAATACTCTGAAAGTATCTCCAAGGTTAAAGTGATTTTCGATTGAAACCGGTGATTGAAAGTCAAAAACGGTGCCACAGGTTTCTTCTGCAAGCCGGGCATATGCTCGCTCTCCACTAGCCAGTGTCGGGCAGTTAATTGGCCCCGCATTGGCAGGACCAGAAGGTAAGACAAACATAACCAGCAGCACTGCGAAAAGGGGTAGTTGCCAGAAGAATGATTTTACGGACAATGAGTTGACAGGAGACATTACACCCTCACATTATAAAAGCCCAGAAGTTTCACCGCCTGCATTTCTTCATGTTCTCAGAGTGTTTCATGACTCTTTTACTTAGAAACAATTATTAGAAAACTTTATGCGAATCTATGTAATTATACGATGTCCAGAGCTATAAGCAGCTCCTTTCTATGGTCGGCTTCATCCGCTGTTTTGTTTGTCTTTGGATAGATTAGATTTTTGATGCTCCAAAAAATTCAGTAAAAATGATTAACAACACATTTAGTGTAATAATATCAAAATTTTAAAAAAATACGGTATTAGTATATTTTTTTGATCGGCAATAATATATAGATATATTCCGCAAAGTAAGTTAAAATTATTATGTTTATATTTTTTGCAATCCACATAATTTTCATTTATTATTTATGAATATTGAAAGAATGTAACAATATTTCCTAGTTGAAACGCAATCTGATCGAGCCTAGGAGGTCGCATGACTGAACCCTTTCTTGCTGAAATTAAGATCATAGGATTTAACTTTGCCCCCCGTGGCTGGGCGCTTTGTGATGGACAGCTTCTGCCAATAAACCAAAATCAGGCGCTCTACTCATTGCTGGGCACAAATTATGGCGGGAATGGAGTAAGTTCGTTTGCACTGCCTGATCTTAGAGGCCGTACCCCGATCCAAACCGGCGACTTTTACCAGCTGGGTGAGAAAGGGGGATATGAAAGAGTATCCCTCGTCGCATCCCAAATTGCAGTCCATACGCATAGCCTGAAAGCCACAACAGACCCGGCCAACAAATTTTCACCGGGCCCCCTGAGTAGCCGGTACTTAGCCAAAGATTCTGCTGGCTTTGCAACTTATGTAGACAAATCAGCCAGTTCATCGGTCACCATGAGTGCAGCTTCTATTGGTACCGCCGGGAGCGGTCAGTCTCATAATAATATGCAACCTACGTTAGTGCTTAACTACTGTATTGCGTTGACAGGTCTTTTCCCCCCACGGAACTGAGGAGCCATATTATGTCAGAACCATTTTTGGGCGAAATAAAAATGTTTGCGGGAAATTTTGCGCCACGCGCCTGGGCATTTTGCGACGGTCAACTTTTGGATACTGGTCAAAATGAGGCACTCTTTTCTCTATTTGGTACAACTTATGGCGGTGATGGACTAACCACCTTCGGCCTTCCTGATTTAAGAGGGAGAATTCCGGTTCACGCGGGTAGAGGACCTTCGCTATCCCCGCGCGCCCTGGGGGGAAAGTTTGGTGGAGAAAACATCATATTGACCGAAAATCAGATGGCAGCGCACACGCACAGCTTTCAAGCCAGTAACGCACCCGCGACCAGTGACAGTCCACAAAACCGCCTGCTCGGAAAACAGCAGTTTAGTGTCTTTAATGATAAAAGTGCCAATACAAATTTGGGGTTAGAGTCCATTGCTGTGGCAGGCGGTAGCCACTCCCACACCAATATGATGCCCTCCTTATGTGTTAATTTCATTGTCGCTCTTGTGGGCACCTATCCAAGTCGAACCTAGGAGCATATCATGTCAGATCCATTTATTGCCGAGATCCGAATATTTGCAGGCAACTTTGCCCCCCGCGGATGGGCATTTTGTGATGGCCAATTTTTACCGATCGCCCAAAACACCGCCTTGTTTTCACTCATTGGAACTATTTATGGCGGCGACGGGCGAACAACTTTAGCACTGCCGGATCTAATGGACCGGGCGCCCATGCATCCAGGGAGCGGGCCAGGTTTAAGTCACCGTCAACTAGGGCAACCTGTAGGCGTTCCCTATGTTGCTCTGACTGAGGCACAAATCCCCTCTCATACTCATAGATTTTACGCATCAGATGACATCGGCACAACGGGTGAACCTCAAAATAACCTGAGCCTTGCCACTACTTCAGGCGGTCCGCCTTTATACTATGGTGACGATACGACCACTGATCTCCCGTCAAACGCTGTCAATCTGGAAAGCTCTGCAGTTTCTGTTTCCGGGGGCGGAATTGCCCATGACAACATGCAGCCATTTTTAGCTTTAACTTATATAATTGCCCTGGCAGGGACATATCCTCCAAGAAGCTAGTGGTGCTAACTCATTTTTAAATCTGTCTTAGATCAACCGAAGGCGCTTCTCATGACAACCCAACAAATTTATCCTGAGGTATCCGTTGAGGCTGGAGGCATGTCCCTCACCCACTACAGGGTGTTGATAGGTGGAATTACCACGACGGGACACTTGGTTTACAACGAGCAGCTTAAGGAAAACTCCGGTTTTTATCCAGAATTCAGCCGGGTGAACGATCTGCTCTATAGTCCTGCCGGTTTTCAGGCTTCAACTACCAAAGACGGCTATGTTACTTTGCTGGCGCAGCACGAAACAGAACAGGATCTTCTTTATATTGTTGAGGATGGGACACGCAATAATTCTTCAAGATGGGCCAGGCCAGACCATTTGGGCATGCCCTCTGGCCTCTCGAAGTTTACAGCAACAGCGATCCATCACGGCAGAGACGGCCTTGTAAACATCTTTGGAACAGCACCCGATGAGAGTTCCAAAACCTGGTGGAAATTCCAGAACCCTAATCAAATCATGACCAAAGAGAAGGAGGTCATCCCACCGGGTTCTCACGAGCCCATTCTGGTTCGGGTTAAAGTTGCTGAGCCGCCAGAATTCATCTGGTCTGGCTGGCATGAGCTTTCAAAAGCCATGAGCGTGTTGTCTGCCGCAAGTTTAAGTGGAAGCCGCATAATATTGGCAGGCCTTGACCAGTCAGGGGAGGCCTGGATCAGGGCGCAAACCGCCAAAGATGCCCACAAAGTTGAAGGCTGGGGAGATTGGCAAAATATCCAGGATGGTCTTGCTCTGTTTCAGCAAGTTGAAATTGCTTCCAATACAGGCGGGCTGATATCTATTTTCGCCCGATCCGACAACAACATCTATATGAAACAACAATGCAGGATTGGGGAGTGTGACTTCACCCCTTGGGCATTGTTTGCTTCATTGGGAGAACGTCTGTCCACTATTGCTTTAGGTACATACAAAAACGGAGGCCTTTATGTTGTTGCACAAGCTGGAGACAGGCGCACGGGCCCTATTTTTGCCAGCTATCAAACAGGGGAGTCACTTGACCGATGGTCCCCCTTCTCATTGATTGCTGCGGACCTGGACTGCTCACAACTTGTCCTCCAACCCGGTTCGAATTCAGATTTGTATCTGTTTGCCCTTTCATCAGACAGGCAAAGGCTTGGTTATATCCGCCAGATTACCGAGGACTTCTGGAGCGTCAGGTGGACACCATTAGCCTGCGATCTTGAAAACTTTGCCGTAACAACAGATGTCACGCCGCACTTTACCTAGTGCGTATTCCCGAAAAGTGGCTCCGGTTTTCAAACAGGAATACACATGAAAATCGGGGGTTAGGGCATGATGCGTGAATGCATATAAACGCAACATGCTTTGGCATATGTGAAATTCATCAGACCGTTGAAGGCGTATAGGCTGCGCCTACTGGTTATTCTGGAAGTACTGAGGGAGATCAAATCAGCATGTTTCCATTAAGTAACGCCGCAATACGTTGCGACATCTCATTCCATGCTGAATTGCCCGATGATCACAGTTTCCTGAACCTTTTATACAGGTCAACCCGAGAGAATGAGCTTTCACAAACAGATTGGAAAGAAAGCGAAAAACAGACCTTTACAGAGATGCAGTATAAGGCTCAGCAATCTCATTATAAACAGCACTATCCAGAGGCCCAGTGGCTTATTATTGAGCAGAACAAAGCCCCCATAGGGCGATTGTACATAGAATACTGGAGTAGCGAAATTCGCATCATCGATATTGCGCTCCTGCCAAAGTTCTGCAATCAGGGCATAGGTTCAGACATTTTGCGCTACATCCAACACCAGGGCGCCCGGAAAAATAAAGCCGTAGGGATCCATGTCGAAAAGCAAAACCCCGCTATGTCTCTTTATAAAAAACTGGGGTTTATGGTCTGTGAGGACAAGGGTGTCTATGATCTGTTGAAATGGACTCCAAACTGATTCATTAAGGCTCTCCGTCCATTCTGTAGGAAGGGTCTCAGGCGTATTTTTCGTAGCCTTGTAAGTCCAGGAACAGCCGTTGAAATATGGTCTTTGTGTTGAACAGGCCATAGCATCTGCGCTTGATAACTTTGATCTTGTTGTTGAGCCCTTCAATTAAGTAAGCGTCGCATATGTGGAGTTTTTATGTTATGATTCGATACGACAATTCTCAGATCAGGTCATAATCAATGAAAACGGCAATTCGGATTACGGTTGGCTCTCCATCCGTTCTGTAGGGAGGCTCTCAGGCGAATTTCTCATTGCCCTGCAAGTCCAGGAACATCCGTTGGAAGATGGTCCTGGTG
>CANNAV010000206.1 GCA_947502585.1 uncultured Pseudovibrio sp. | reverse complement strand
ATGACCGCATCTGATCACAGGTCCGAACGCCTTAAAAACAACTTGCATTTTCTGGGGCATCCACACATGTTGCAGAAACCCCTGATGATGTGTAGGGGCATTGCCAAGTTATTTGAGGTAGGTCGCAATTGTGCCGGAGCATCCACTCCATCAGCTATGTATTCATCCTACACCCTCTAAAATAAAAATAGAGTATCACTCTGAGGACTGGTGCGTTTTGGACACTTCGTCCGCCAAAATAAAGAAAAATATAGTAAGATTGCAAATAAAATATGTAATTTTGATAATAAATTGAATTTTTATATTATAAATATTTATATATGGTATGTATATATTGTAGATCTTCAATGAGTATGATTCAATCATAAAATTAATATATATGTTAATATTGCATTATAATATGAATTGGGTGACTATAAATATTGAATTCAAGTGCGTCTGGTATAGATTTAAATGATTTACTACCTCTATTACTAAGGGAGAGATAAAATGTTGAGTTATAATTCTGCAGAACGGGCAAGAATTGTTGAAACGGACGATGCGTCAAACGACATAGATACGATATACACTATGTCTGCAGGCGATACGTTTGTGGGAAGTTTGTGGGAAGTTGGCGATGAAGATGCAGTTAAACTTAATGTAGATGCCGGAGTTACTTACACTATTTCAATGGACGGCGTGGGAACTGATGCCCTTGAAGATCCAGATCTATGGCTTTTCGATGCCGACGCAAACTTTGTCGCAGTTGATGGCGACAGCGGCAGTGGGTTAAACTCCGAAATCACGTTCACGGCTACGTACAGCGGCATCTACTACATCATCGGCTCTTCTTTCGCATTGGATTACGACGGTGATTACACAATCTCCGTCGCCGAGACCGCCAACCTTAACCCGGTTTCTTTCACCATCACAGACAATGGCGGCAACGACAGCATCGACTTTAATTCAGTCAATACTGACCAGAAAAACTCCTTGATGGCAGAAACTTATTCTGATGTGAATGGTCTGATCGGCAACATGACCATCATGCCCGATACAGTGATTGAGAATGCTTATTCCGGTTCTGGTAACGATGAGCTGATCGGTAACGACGCTGACAGCTTTGCAGACCTTAGGATTCAGGACTCTGGTGCAGGCACACTCGTCAGTTATGATGGTGGTTCCAGCCTCATCAATGCAGACGATTTTACGTTTGTATAAGGGTAAAATATGTGCAACCTGTCGCTGTGGCAGGCTGCAAAATTATACAATTAATTCAGATGCATACGGCATTTGCTTCAAATCAAAGCATGATCTATGGGAGAAAGTCGAATACTGCAACAACGCCGTAGAAAAATGGGATGTGCCTTTAAGCTTGGGTGGAGAGATTGCAGCAGTAGACAGCAGCTCAAAAGATCATTTCAAAGGTTTGGGTAGATCCCACGATGCTGCAAAATATCTGGCCCTTATTGAGCGCTGGCTTTAAGCACCTATGATTTTCGGTCCCCTGCTTTTACCCTCGCGGGTGGCTGTATCCTCATGCTGCGGCTTACAAAACCCAGCGGTGGTTCTTCGTCATGTTGATGGTCCTGATCGGGCTCATGGAGCCACGAGACAGCTTCAAACAACTCTTGTTCCTGCTCGGGTAAGGTTTCGACCCATGCTAGCAGATCCGTCCGCATTTGCTCCGACCAAATGGCCTGTTTAAGAAAGTAATCACCAAGCAGGGTCTTGCACCGTTCGACCTTGCGTCTTTTCCGATCTCGCTCACTCGCGGTTTGTTTCTTACGCAATGAGCTGATCTTTTCGGGCTTACCGTTTGTCATGCACTTACCTCCTGTCAGGCTATTGTGCTGCCGCACTATTCAATCCAGTTAGCGATAGCAGACAAACCAGAGGTAAGTTTTAACACCCTGCCCTTCAACCCGGTAACGCCAGCCCAAAGACAGACTTTTGCAGATTAAGCTTGCCCTCGTTTGCCCGCTCCATCATAGCACGGAAGTATCCAGCCGGTCTGCTGATAGCCTCAGGGTCGCGCAAAGCCTTCTCGGCAACCACAAGCAAACAAGCTGCGGCCAAATACTTACCGTGAGCAGCACACGCTGCAGACCATCCTGCCTTTGATAAGCCGATTAAATGGCGCAAATCCTCACTAATCGCAAATAAAGCATTCCAGCTTGTTAATCTGGTTTGCAGTAGATCGCAGATTTCACGGCTTGCTTGATCCAGCAAACCAATGGAGACTCCGCTCAACAAGACAGATGGCAATGTGTTTATGGGGTGTTCAACTGCGTTATGGCCGTAATTTTGTGTTTCATCAGGTTTGCCGCTTGCGTCATCATTTTCTTCAAAAGCCCTTTCAACGGAGCTATAAGCTTCGTTGTCAGAGCATGATTTTAAGGATGGCTCGTTAGAGCCATGCCGTTGATCTTTTACTATATTTTTAATGTGTGGTTGTGTTGTATTAGATATAGAGACGTCATTTTTGTCACCCAAGCATGACATTTTTGCCTGTATCTGAAGCGTATATTGATAGACTTCTTCTAACAGAGCCGCCCTCGATATCGGGTCCAGAGGTTGGGACAACGCATCTTCCATCCGCTCAACAATATGGCTTGCTGACTTACCGAGTAAACGAGCTAGATCTGTTATCGCTCTAGCACGGGCTATAACACGGCGGCGGGCTTGCTTATCCTGCTTCAGCTGCTCCTGAAACGCCTGCGCCATGGCCTGAAGCTCCTGAAGCCGGTTACACGCTGGCGTAAGATCAAGACCATAGCCATAATCGACGGCTCCCTCGCTATCCCGGCGTACAAAGCGCCGTCCATTGGGACTGTCTGCATATGCCAGCACGCCAGCTTCAACCAAACGCTTGAGACAGCGGCTAACAGTTCGCTGAGAGCGGTCGGTATAGTCTGCAAGCTTTTCATTTGAGATTGCCACCAAAGGCCGTCCTCCGGCTTTGAGATCTTGTTTTCGCACCATCCCAAGAAGGATATCTAGGATCTGGTAAGGTGTGCCGGTGATCTTCAGAACGGGCGCTGAGCGTTTCAGGGCCATTGCGAGGGACGACTTTTCCACATCTGCGTCAAGTCCTTCACGGGCAATCTCTTGGGAGGCTAAAATGGCGGAGTTAACCCGCCGAAACGGGGCAATGTGTTGCGTAAGCATAGTATATCCCTCCGACAGTGCGCAGGCACGTCAGTGATG
This sequence comes from uncultured Pseudovibrio sp., assembly GCA_947502585.1. Lineage (GTDB taxonomy): Bacteria > Pseudomonadota > Alphaproteobacteria > Rhizobiales > Stappiaceae > Pseudovibrio. Next base: position 2,102 of record CANNAV010000206.1, on the reverse strand, counting down.
CAGAAAAATGGAGAGACAGGCAAAAAGACGCAAGAAACCATTACCTATCAGAAAGAAAGGGCTTGTTTAATGCAGCGGATGATTCTAAGTTACATTTGCTTAGGATGTAATTTAGATCGAGTGCCTATCTCGAATAATAACCCGCCCACGTGGCGGGTATTTATTTTTATAACTTTACATCAGCGCTCTTCCTTATCTTTTTTAAACTGCCGATATAGACATTCCATATTGTTTTCCAACCAACTTGCGAATTCAATTTCTTTGGACGGTATCTTAAAAACCATCCCAGTTCGTATGGTTTGCGCTGTACAGATTTTCACACCGTCGATTGAAATATTTGCTGGTTGGGATATTGATTTATCACTCTTTCTCGCTCGGCTCTCTGAGGCAATTTTAATTGCAGCGTCGAGACGCTCGGAAGATGCTAGTTCGCGAAACTCATCCGATGCGATGAAGTTTTCAAGACGATGCTTTGCCGCAGCAGATTTCTCAAACTGCTCGAGTAGTTTCATCCACTTTGGACGGCCTGCACCCTTTGCCCGACCAATACTGAAAAGTATCCGCTCAGGAATGGTGCTAGTAACTTTAAAATACCGAGACACATCTGCTTCTGAACTTCCAAGGATCGGTGCCATATCCTTCTGCTTTATACTCGCTTGCTTTAGCTGGACAGCCCAGAGTGCTTTTTCAATCCAGGAAAGATTTTCACGAACCCCATTTTCTAGAGACTGCTCTCTGATCAGATCCGCATCACTCAGGTCACGAACGTTCGCACGAATGTATATACTCTGAGGCGATTGCGACGAATTTAGCAAATCCTTAATTGCGTGCCAGCGCCTATGCCCGTAGGCAATTTGGAATTCGCCTGACTTATCAGGATGGGGCCTGACCAAGATAGGAATCTTTTGTCCCTCTTGTTCAATTGAGGTCCTCAGTTGACCAAGGGTATCTATAGCTTCGTCATCATTGCTAAGTCGGTCCCGGTATGGAGACGGATGAAGTTTTTGGGGATCTAACAGGATTGGGGTATCTGCAGCAAATTCGCTGAGGGCTCTGCTAGCGCTGTTTATAACTGGCGAGCTCTTAGGTGGCCGAAGACCAATTGGAACCGATAATGTATCGGACCGAGACGCATTTTGAAGCTTGGTTATAATGCTTCTTTTCATTAAATCCTGCCCCATTGTTTAAGCAAGAGTGAGAGTAATTCTGAATTCACGTTATCTACGCTCTCTAAGGCACGTTTTAATGGTTCTCGCCCGACTTCTCCAGGTTCCAATTCATAAAGTGACTTCTTCGCAACGCCAGCAGCTGCAACAGCTGTTGATTCAAGTGCATCGAAAAGCATCACATTGTCCGCAAAAATCTTTCGAACTACCGCAGACATAAACTTCTGAGGCCCGTCATTTGGATTAACTCTTGTAAGTAATATTTTAAAAAACTCATGATTGAACTCCGCACCATATGCCGCCAGTGTATCGGAGAGTTCAGTTAACATGATTAAAAATTGATTGCAGGAAGCAACATCAAGCATTGCGGGATGTACAGTAACGACAAGTCCCGTAGCAGCATATAGGGCTGCTAAAGTGGCATACCCTAGTGATGGTGGTGTATCGATAACTATTACATCGTAGTTGTCTTCAACCGTTGCAATTGCCCGCCGCAAACGCTCAAAAAACAACCCTAAATCATCACGCAAACCGGAAGTTAGTGCAGCAGGAGTCTCAAACTCAAAATCCATGAGTTCAAGGTTTCCCGGTACTAAATGCAAGTTAGGGAAATACGTTTCCCTTATTACATCGGACATAGGCCGCCGAGTGTTGTCATAATTAATGGCAGCGTAAACTGTTTCACCATCTCCAACATCGAATTCTGGTTGCAAACCAAATGTTGATGTAAGCGATGCTTGCGGATCAAGATCAATGGCCAACACACGATAGCCACGTAGCGCCAGATAGTGCGCCAAATGCACACTTGTAGTTGTCTTCGAACTCCCGCCTTTAAAATTTGAAGCGGCAAGAATCTGAAGGCTCTACTTCCATTGTGTAGAAGTATTAGTCATTGTAATATAATGGTTATTGTAGTTAAAGTCAGTTTTCAAATAA
>CANNAV010000205.1 GCA_947502585.1 uncultured Pseudovibrio sp. | reverse complement strand
ATCCTAACAAACAAGGCGGGTCATTTTTAAATGCAAATTAACCCACCAGCTGGGTCAATTTTGCATGTTGATCAACAGTCCCAGCCCCTTCCTGAATGCCGGGTCTCCTAAATACATTGATGATGAGAGATTCATTATCCCGGAATTGATGGGTACGTTTGAAGAGCCTGAAGCCAATTGATTGCAGGCTGGCCTCAGTTGACTTCGTGCTTCAACGCATTGCGCTCCAGCATCACACCCTGTTTTTTGGTCTTCAGGATCTCGCGAGCTTTTTCAAACTTCGGATCTTCCCAGAAGATCATGCAACCGTTACACCCGCGACCACAACACCCTTCCAAACCAAGGCGGGGCGACTTCAGTTTACGATGCTGACTGCCTTCAACAATTGCATCAATCAGTCTCTCTCGCCGGCTCTCATACTTATTTTGCTGAGCATTCGTCGCTTCACCACGCGCTTCAATCCGCTCTGCAGTCCGGTCCAGCTTCAGGCGACTCCACTGCTCTGGTGTCAACGGGCGTTCTTTACGAACTACAGTGTTGATCGGGAAGCGATCTTTAAAGTCGGCAGCGTCGTCCTTGTTGAACAGGGAGAATGGAATACGCACCAGTGGTTGCTTGCCAGCATGCACTTCCTGCGTAATCTCACCAGACTTTGCATTTTCAAACTCATAGATACGCAGCAAAAGGCTGTCATCAGACAAGGGCTGCAGAAACTCCAGCACTTCCCCGGCAACAATCCTGTTCTTCACTTTTATGTAGAATGCTTCGTCAGTAACGTCCTCAACGATGCCGGCGAACTCCCACTCACCGATGGCATGCGTATCTTCATAGTTGTGGGCATAGTTGTTCAGGCGCCCCTCATGGAACGCGGTGGTATAGCCACGGTTGGCAACACTGTACATCTCATCCATGTACTTTTGTGGATTCCAGTTCTCAGGATCACGATAAAAATCATCAATGGCCATACGATAGGCACGCGCAACAACGGCCACATAGTACATGGACTTGCCGCGCCCCTCGACCTTCAGAGAATCTACGCCGATGCGCAGGAAATCATTCAGCTTCGGCATCAGGCACAGGTCTTTGGAGTTCAGAATATAGGAACCACGGCCATCTTCCAGAATTGGCATCAGCTCGCCCGGGCGGCAACCTTCTTCCAGCAAAAATTCAAATATGTCCATGTTGTCTTCGTTCAGCTCAAGCTCGTTGATCGTGCCGTCTTTCATACGCATGCGCACTTTGTAGCTCCAGCGACAGGAGTTTGCACAGTTCCCCTGGTTCGCGCCACGCTCAGCCATGAAGTTGGAAAGCAGGCAGCGACCGGAATAGGTCATGCACATCGCACCATGAACAAAGGCTTCCAGGCGGATATCCGGGCACTTCTCACGAATTTCAGTAAGCTCAGGGAAGGAAACTTCACGCGCCAGCACAACCAGATCAGCGCCCTGCTCTTTCCAGAAATCAACGGAAAGCCAGGAGCAAACGTTCGCCTGCGTGGATATATGTAGCGGCACATTCGGCAGCTCTTTACGCATGAACTGGAACACGCCCGGATCAGCAATGATCAAACCGTCCGGATTAACATCGCGAATTGTCTCAGCATATTCCTTCAGCTTAGGAACGTCTTTGTTATGAGAAAACAGGTTCAGCGTCAGATAAACACGCTTGCCATGCTTATGCGCAAATTCAATACCTTCAACAACCTGCTCCAGCGTGAACTCTGCCTTCGTGCGCAAGGACATGTCCGGTGTGCCAAGGTAGATTGCATCTGCTCCATAAAGTACAGCAATCTTTAGCTTCTGTAAGTTGCCCGCAGGCATCAGGAGTTCTGAAGTTCTCATAGTGGCGACCAAATTCTCTGGTGTTTTCTAAAGCTCTGTTGTCGAGCTGTTGACCAGCGCCTCGGGCATTGTCTCGGGAAAAAGCAAAAGGGCGCGTATTTACGGGTGCTTCTACGGGATTTCATAAAGGATGAACAGGACAATTTTGTCTCACCTTGTTTGATTTGCTCCGGCAATTCAACACACCGTTCAAACAAGTCCGAAAAGCTATCCTCATAAAGAATTGGGCAGATACCGAAGTACCCACCCAAATCATACGAACACAATGCAGGCTGACGGTTAATTGCCCCTGCCACCGCTGAAAACAGCAAAGCTTGTTTAATCGACAAGCTCTGCGACTGATAGACAAGATTCGTCATCTATGAAATCATAACGCAGCTGGTTTTCAAACCAGTCACGGAAGCTGTGAATTTTTGGTTCGGCGCCACGCTTCTCACGCCACATCAACTTATGCTCGCGGCCATCTCGTTGATATTCAGGGAAAATCGGCACCAGACGTCCGGCGGTTTCAGATTCGGCACTTAGAAGATTGGACTCGAGAACAATCCCGAACCCCTTTTCAGCAGCGTTAAGAGAAAGCGCTGCATTCTCAAACACCATCATCTCGTTGACGATCGGATTTGGAACACCGGATTCAGATAACCATGCTTCCCAGGAAACCGTGGAACCTTCACTGCGAATAATCGGCAGCTTCAGCAACTCATTCGGCTTTTTCGGATAGCCAAGATTATCCAGTAACGCAGGTGAAATCAACGGACGAAACTTTTCGCGTCCCAAAGATATTTCCTGAAACTCCTCTGGAGTATTGGACTGGCGTGTGAAGACAAGATCATAAAGCCCGCCTTCGATATTCTGATCAGAACCACTGCTGGCAACCGTCACCGTGATTTCCGAATTATGCGCAGTAAAGGAACGAAGGCGGCGTAGCAGCCAGTTGCTGGCAAAGCTTGAGGAACAATGAATACTTAAAGTATCTCTGTTCCCGATAGCCTCAATAGTGCGCGTCGCAATTGAGATTCTGTCAAATGCTTCGGCAATTTCCGAGGCATATCGATAGGCTGCTGCAGTTGGGAAAACCGCTCTGGAACGGCGCTCAAACAACTCCAGTCCCAGGTGATCTTCCAGCGCTTTGAGCCGGTGACTGACTGCACTGGCAGTAATTGCCAGCTTTTGGGCAGCCGAAACCAAACTCCCGGTTTCCATAACTGCACGAAACGCGACCAAAGCATTCAAAGGGGGCAAACGATTCATGAAATGCCTTATTCTTGATAGAGTTTGAAATACGCCAATATTCCGATTAACGATGTAGACGTAACATAGCGCCCCCCCAATTTGAACACCCTCAAATCAACCGGGTCACGTCAAAAGCCATGTAAAAGAGAAAATTTCCACAATAAATAGCAGTCTCATAAACTACTCAATTATTGATAATCTGATGAATACTTTCATATATTGAGAATAAATTATCGACATATTATTAATTACAGTGAAATAACATAAATATGTCAATTTTACGCTAGGATAATACAGAATAACCCTTAGATACACGCCTAGGTTAAAGATCAAAAAAATTAACTATTCAACTGAGGTCTGCTTTAGGTCGGGCGAATACCAACATATGCCGCACGCGGACGTATTTGTTCTTGCATTTGATATTGTTCAAGCGCCTGAGCAATCCAACCGCTAATTCTTGAAATACAAAACAAAATTCCGCCGGAATTTTTGGGCAAACCAAGAATCTGCACCAAAAGTGCCAGTGGAAAGTCCACATTCATGTGCTTGCCGAAAAGCTCACGAGATCTTTCCAGCAACGGAGGAATCAGTTCAACAAGAGGGTAATCCAGCTCACTTTGCATGAGCATGTCTAATAGAAATTCACCCCTCGGGTCTGGCCCTCCGTATACGGAATGCCCAAATCCCGGCAGATGTTCTCCATTCATACATCGCTCTTGCAACACGTTCTCTATATCGTCAATTACATGAACATGCTTCAGCCAACTCAACACACGCTCAGCATTTGTTCCGTGTCTGGGGCCCATAAACGCCCCGAGCCCCGAAACAAGAACAGCATGCAGCGGTGCCCGGGTCGAAGCGGCACACCTCACCGCATAGGCGCTGGTGTTAAGCTCGTGGTCAGCACACAAAACAAGCGTCGCACGAATCAGATCGATAGCTTTTTCATTCTTTACACCCCAGGCTTGCGCAATCTGTCTGTGCATAGGATCAGTGCTTGGCGCTTGCAACAGCAACGCACTCGCTGCAAGGCGAAGGAGGCTCGCCCCCTTTCGCTTGAGCAGCTTCGGAGACAATGTGTAGGCAGCGCTGTCCTGCTCCGGCCAGGAACAGAGAGCCACGATTGCCCGCTCAACAGGCCTCTGATGCCCGTTCAGCTCCTCAATGACATCTGGTGCAGGCTGTGCAAACGGGTCATTCTTACAATCCCACAACAACGTGGACACGCTCTCAAGCGTACTAGCCTTTGCGAGATCCAGTGCTGATTGGCCACGGTAGTAATGACCTTCATCTGTCAAAAGTGTCAGTCTGGTCTCAAGCACCCCCTTTGCAGCAGCATGCCGCGATAGCCCTTCCCGCTCGTCAGAGCTCTCTCCGGCCCGGCGATTTCTCAGCAAGCGTATATCTGAAGCATCATAAAGCCTTGTCCTGCCCGTCCCCTGAACCGAACGCACAAGCCCCCGGCTCACATAAGCGTAGAGCGTGGCTGGGCGTACCCCCAACTCAATGGCAGCTTCCTTAGCAGAGAGATAAATAACTTCAGACATGGCGCACCTGTTACATGATCAACATTGATCATACGGGTAAGGCGTACACGCGCAATAGCTTTAGCAAGCGCCCCTAATGCGGATGAAAATACTGTAATTTGTGCTATGCGGGGGAGGGAATCACCATAGCGCAGGGCAGTAGCAATACAACCAGCAATTCGGATTACAGTTGAGTATTACGACGTTGAAAGCCAACAAGTAATTGAGACAGAGATTATCAGGGATGCTGAGGTATGCAAAACCGAGCAGTTGAAAGAACCGGGGTACTTGCACCCAGAACAGATAGGAATTCTTCAGTCTCTTCAGGATTTTAAGACCTGTCATCAATCAGTCCTGTGTAATGATGATTAGACTTGTCCCCGCTGTGGCAGGAAGAGCCATAAGCCGGGGCTTCGAAAATCGAAGTTTCATACGGCTCTGACGGATCATGAAGTCTCCATAAAGCGCAGAAAATGGAGCAGTCCCTAAGCAGTGAAAGCCATTTATGGCAGCTCTGTGCATCCAGTTCTTTTGGAAAAGCATGCCCTTCAGCGGGCAGAAAACATCAGGTAAATTGACAGGCACCACACCGAAATCACCCATAAAACCAGTGTCGCCCCGGCCTTAAGTGATCAGCAGCGCGTGATTAAAACCCCAAATCAGCTATTCCCTGGTACTCAACAACCTGTTGTACTGGCGAGTTGAATCCCCTCTGTGTCAGGGAAGTTGTCCGGGTCTCTCATTTTTCTCTATTTTCTGAAGAGGGCGAGACAGGAAGATGTAG
>CANNAV010000204.1 GCA_947502585.1 uncultured Pseudovibrio sp. | reverse complement strand
CCGATCGCCAATCGCGTTCGAGAGACAGCACAGAAAAAATTGGGGCAAAGTATCTCCACTTTTCGCGAGCCAGTCCAGGTTGTCCGGGCTTTTCATTTAGTACTGCTTGTGTTCTACATGCACGGTATAGAGCGATGCCCCGATAATCAGCACGGCCCCGAACCACAAATTGCCCGGAGGCACCCAGCCGAAAATAAGGAAGCCACAAAGTACATTAAATGGCAGCTTGAGATGATCAAACGGCTGCAGATAAGCCGCATCCACCCTCTCATAGGCCATAGCCAACGAGCCCTGCGCAATTGCACCCAACAATCCCGCCAGAATAGTCAGCCACCACATATTCATGCCAGCCGGTATTGCCAGACCACCTGGAGCCAGGAAAGCCAGAACAAGATTAACTGGTGTCAGCAGCAGAAGAAGGTAAAGCGTTACAGACTGTGGGCTCTCACGCTCTTCCAACTTCTTCATGCAAAGAATAGAAGCCCCCCACAGTAAAGCGGCAATAATCGGCAGCAAAGCAACCAGCTGAAAGGCGTCATCCCATGGGCTCAGGATAATCATGCCGCCAACAAAGCCCAGTGCCGTCGCCGCCCAGCGCTGCCTGCTTGCCCTCTCACAAAGGAAGAATGCCGCCCCGATGGTCACGAAGAATGGAGAAGTCATCAAAAGTGCAATCGCCTGCCAGATCGGCACACCATTAGCCAGACCAGCCACCCAGAACTGAACACCCAGCGCTGCCAGAAAGACGCGAAAGATATGCAGCACCAGCTGTTCTGTGCGCAACCCACTAACACCAATGCGCCAGATAACCGGTAACATCACAACAAGCGAGATCAGGTATTGCCAGAAGGTTGCACTGGTAGAACTCAAGCCCTGCACCATCGTCAGGTACTGCATGGCTGAGTTGGTAATAGCAAAAGCGGCACCCGCAAAAACCATCCAGCTTGCGCCCACAATTGCTGCAGACTCACGAGCAGAGCTGCGTGATGAACTCATGCAAGCACCTCAGTTTTACGAGATAAAATCGGATTAAACATAAGTATCTTTCTGATCCAAAGGGCGAAAAATCGCCAGGTTTCATTGAATCAGGACGCGCAGGCAAACAGTACCTTTCAAAGTACCCCTCACCTATATTCTCTTTCATCCGGACTATAACCGTCGGTTCCGGATTCTCACCGGATCTGCTGACCCATCCTGAACATCGAAGGCGCTCGCGGACTTATGGCACAATGGCCCATCACCACCGGTAGGGAATTACACCCCGCCCTGAGAATTATTCCCGTCACTGGGAGACCTTTTTTTAACAGATTCTCGGGAAATTGCGAGTTACCTTTCAGTCTAACTGAAAACACAGTTGCAAACGGATGGTCACCCGAATTCACATTTGGTTATGCCAAACACAGCATTCAACCCGATGCCAAAGAGAGGCTAACCCAAGCCCCATTGACGCAGTTCCTCGCAGTATGTTTCAGGAAAATCCCAGTGCCCTGCTGCTTCCAGAACGCCTTCCCACGCTTTCATATTAGGCGTCCCCGTCTGCGTAGTGCAGCTCATATACATAATTGCAGACTTGTTCTGCCCGCCTATGCGAACCGGAAGAAAGACTTTATCCAGTCCTTTACGGAAAAGCGCCTCGGCACCATCCACTACCGCAACTTCCCCGATACGGCCGTCCCACAGAACACCGTGAACACGCTTTCCCGGCACTTTCACCATGGAAGGAACACCTTCAAAAGTCACGATAAAGCGGTAACCATCCATGAAAGCCGGACCCGGCGATTTGGCTTACGGACAGCGCCGTGCCATGGCTGTCGGGTTCATCAGCCAGCCATAAGCGAAATAAAGCGGCATCATTTCAACTCATAACAAAGAGGGTCAGCCGACAAGACTGTCTGCAAGGTAAGCGGCAAGCTCTTCACGCGAGGCAACCACTGTATCAGCACCGCAATCTGCAAACTCAACCTCAGAACCATAGCCCCAGAGTACACCAACAGATCGAACACCATTTTCCTTTGCTGCAATAATGTCATGTTTGCGATCGCCAATCATAAGACACTGAGACGCATCCAGACCTTCCTGTTCCAGCAGATAAGCCAGAAGGTCCACTTTATTGCCGCGGGTCATATCAAGTTCGCTGCCATAGGTCTTTTCAAAAAAAACACCCATCTCAAAATGCTTAACTATCTTTTCCGCATAAACCCAGGGCTTGGACGTACAAACGAACAAACGGTCTCCCCGATCTCTTGCAGCCTGCAGCAGTTCGATAATACCGCTGTAACGCACGTTTTCGTAAAGCCCAACGGTGGTATAGCGCTCCCGATACAGTCGAATACCTTCATGGATCAGCTCTTCATCATCCGAATTCAGGAGCTGACGGTATGTTTCTGTGAGAGGCGGCCCGATAACAAAGGCAAGATCTTCAGCTGGACGAACGTCGCAGCCGAGCTTTTCAAGCGCATATTGAACGCTCGTTACAATGCCGACAAAAGGGTCTGTCAGCGTTCCGTCCAGATCAAAAAGCAGAGTGCGCAAAGCCAAATCCTTATTCAAATTCCATGATAACAGCGTCAACTGCCAGACTGTCACCCGGTGTAGCCCTGATAGCGCTTATCACACAATCACGTTCTGCCCGAAGCACATTTTCCATTTTCATGGCTTCAACAATGGCCAGCTGCTCTCCAGCCTTCACTTCCTGTTCCTCTTCTACATTGAGAGAAACAACGAGCCCCGGCATTGGACAAAGCAACAGGCTCGATGTATCCGGCGCAACCTTCTCAGGCATCAGTGCAGCAAGTTCGGCATTACGATGCGTCATTACCCTGGCAACAACAGAATATCCCTGCCAGTTCAGCTGATAGCCATTCTTAACAGGCCGCACTTGCGCACTCACAGCACAATCACCAACATGACCTTTCCAAAGAAAATCACCAGGAACCCAAGTTGATGCAACGCGTTCGCGGTCACCACCTTCAACACACACAACAATATCAAGTGGCGTCACCGCCATCCCTTCAATCAACTCAGCATCCAGCTTCTCACCGTTGATCAGAACACCCCACTCACGGCGCACACCGCCATGATGCGGACGCAGGCGACCCGGCAGATGGTCCAGACGCTCACGCTCAATCAGGTGCATGGAAAGCGCAACAGATGCCAGTACATTACGTGCTTCTGCCTCAGGAGTGGCTGGCTCAAAGCCATCTGGATATTCATCAGCAATGAAGCCAGTTGCTAACTGACCAGAACGCCAGCGCGGATGCTTCATCAGTGAGGCAAGAAACGGTACGTTGTGCTGGATGCCATCCACCTGAAATTCATCAAGCGCTGTGCTCATACCATCAATCGCTTCAGAACGTGTCGGTGCATAAGTTGCCAGTTTTGCGATCATCGGATCATAAAACATGGAGATTTCAGAGCCTTCCACAACGCCGGTATCATTACGCACCACATATGTACCGTGATCACCTTCTGCAGGTGGACGATAACGTGTCAGACGGCCAATTGAAGGCAGGAAGCTGCGATACGGATCTTCAGCGTAAATACGGGTTTCAACAGACCAGCCATTCAACTTGATCTCATCCTGCTTCAAAGAAAGCTCTTCGCCAGCTGCAATACGGATCATCTGCTCGACAAGGTCTACACCAGTGATCAGCTCAGTCACCGGGTGCTCCACCTGAAGGCGGGTGTTCATCTCAAGAAAGAAGAAGCTCTTGTCCTGTCCAGCCACAAACTCAACAGTCCCGGCGCTGTCATATTCAACAGCCTTGGCAAGCGCCACCGCCTGTTCGCCCATCTTCCGGCGGGTTTCTTCGTCCAGCAACGGAGACGGCGCTTCTTCAATCACCTTTTGGTTACGACGCTGAATGGAACATTCGCGCTCACCCAGATAAACCACGTTGCCATGTTTATCTCCCAGCACCTGAATTTCTATATGGCGCGGGTTTTCAATAAACTTCTCGATGAAAATGCGATCATCGCCAAAGGAGCTGACAGCTTCAGACTGCGCACGTTCGAAACCATCCATGGCATCTTCATCATTCCAGGCAACGCGCATGCCTTTCCCACCGCCCCCAGCGGAGGCCTTAATCATCACCGGATAGCCAATTTCAGCGGCAATCCGCCTGGCATCTTCAGAGCTTTCAATCAGTCCCATATAACCAGGAACAGTCGAAACATCAGCTTCAGCTGCAAATCGTTTGGAGGTGATCTTGTCTCCCATCACCTCAATTGCTTTTGCATTAGGGCCGATAAAAACAATGCCTTCCTGCTTCAAACGCTCACAGAACTCTGCGCGTTCGGAAAGGAAACCATAACCGGGATGAACAGCCTCAGCACCGGTCTGCTTGCACGCATTGATAATCTTGTCGATCACAAGGTATGATTTTGCTGCAGTCGGTTCTCCGATGTGCACAGCCTCATCAGCCATCTCCACATGAAGCGCATCCCGGTCAGCATCGGAGTAAACAGCAACCGTTTTGATCCCCATCGTTTTTGCCGTTTTGATAACACGGCAAGCGATTTCCCCACGGTTTGCGATCAGAATCTTGGAAAACATGCCCATCCACATACACACCTTCTTTATTTACAGTGCAGGGTTGTAGGCATCTCCTGGCAATTCCGCAACCTCACAATAGGGCGAAGAACCATCTCACTTTGTGGAGGTAATGAATGCACAGAGCATCCATATTTAAGGGAACTTTTAGCTGCATCCAGGGCATTTCATCCTGAAATTCATTGTTTTTCGCGCTCATGTCTGGCAACACAGACTGCCAACAGTCGGGAAGTCTTTAGGAATCAAACAATGAATGAAAACAAGATTTTTCTGGAAGGCCTGTCATTTTTTGCATTCCATGGCCTCCATGATGAAGAAGTCAAATTAGGTCAACGCTTTATCATTGACCTGACGTGCTGGGCGGATTTTCAAAAAGCGACTGTTTCAGACGACTACGAAGATACCATCTGCTACGGCACCCTTGCAAAAACAGTAGAAGATGTTGTCACCAACACCCGCTTCAACCTGCTGGAACGCCTTGCCGGAGCCATCTGCGAAGCCGTTTTTGCGATGGATCCACGAATCTCCCAAATCACTGTGAAAGTGAACAAGCCCTCTGCTCCGGTTCCGATTCATACAGGTGGGTTTGGCGTTGAAGTCACACGTGCACGCCCTGCTGCAAAGAGTTAAATCGCCGGCATCTTCTTCAGAGCCGGCTAACCACAGCTCGCCTTGATACTCGCACTTTCGTGCTGTTGCCTTACAAAACATATGGAACTTTGGCTTTCACGCCAGCAACTTCATCGTAAGCATCAAGGGAACCCCCTCTGTATTGGCTTTTGTTGATCTGTCATCTTCCCGCGATGCTTGCTTGTTATCGGCGCGCTGAGAGGAGATTTGATATGGACAACAAGGGTAG
>CANNAV010000203.1 GCA_947502585.1 uncultured Pseudovibrio sp. | reverse complement strand
CACTGGCAGTTGTGCCATAAATCTGGTTGGCTTCATTATCGAAGCCCCACAATCCATAGCGGCCATCTTGTGTGATCTCAATCTTACTCAGACCTGTCCCATCGGCAAACTCAAAGCGCTCAATGTGCTCGCCCATGTCGGCAATGCGCAATGCTCCTGCGGCTCCCTCCGTGGTTGCCCAGCTAAAGCGCAGCGAAGTACCCTGATTGACATGCTCGTAACTGGAGATGTTAAGGTCGGCAAGCGTCAGATCGCGGAACTTGACAGTATCGCTTCCGCCTGATCCGTCTTCAGCACCGCGAGTGATCCAAGTATCGCCTTTATCCCGGCCAATCAGATAGGTGTCATCGCCTGCATAACCATTCAGGTATTGTGCGCTGTTTGCACCATCTCCTGCGTAAAGCGTATCGGCCTTGGAACCACCGTGAATGTAATCACTGGCAGTTGTGCCATAAATCTGGTTGGCTTCATTATCGAAGCCCCACAATCCATAGCGGCCATCTTGTGTGATCTCAATCTTACTCAGACCTGTCCCATCGGCAAACTCAAAGCGCTCAATGTGTGGGCTGTCGGCACTCCAGTTCTTGATGGTCAGAACATTAGCGATGTCGTCCAGGGTCTGATCTGGATTGGCTGGATCAATGAGATAGAACTTCAAATCTCCTGCATCGGTGACAATCTTCAGGTTGGCAAGTGTGATGCCATCTTTAAAGCGGATGGTGTCTGTACCTGACGTCTCGGTAAGGATGTCTTTGCCGAAGCCGCGCTCAAAGATGTAGGTGTCGTTGCCTGAGCCGCCCTTGAGCTGATCATTGCCGGCTCCGCCAACAAGCGTGTCGTGCCCGTTGCCTGCAGTCAGGGTATCATTGCCGCCAAGTCCCATGATCAGGTCGTCTGATGATGTTCCTGTAAAGGTGTCATTGCCTTCACTCAGAAGGCTGAGGCGGCCTTTGATGGTTCCATCTGCAAACTCAAAGCGCTCGATTGAGCTTTGCCAGTTTTTGATGCGCAGCACGTTTGCAAGTTCATCGAGGGTCTTTTCAGGATCCAGCTTATAGACCAGTAGATCATCACCGTCCTCGATGAATTTCAAATCTGAAAGTGTAATATTTCCATCAAAGCGGATCGTGTCCAGGCTACCAGAGCTGTCGATGACCACATCCTTGCCAAAACTGCCTGCAAAGACATAGGTGTCATTGTCAGCCCCGCCTTCAAGCCGGTCATCTCCGATGCCACCGATCAAGGTGTCATCGCCCGTGCCGCCGATGAGGACATCATCGCCGTGATAGCCCAGGAGCGTATCGTTACCGCCCAGCCCTTGAAGGGTATCCTTGTTCTCACCGCCCAGGAAGGTATTGTCGCTTGCATCTCCAATCGCAACGATTGCCTCATCAAGACCCAGTTCCTTCGCGGTGAGGAGTGTCAGCATCCATCCTGCTGCAAAGGCGCTATTCGGCTCATTGGCAATCAGCGCATCAATGGCATCTTTATTGTCCAGGTACTTGCGGTAATCATTGGCAGTTTGTAAGACGCGTTGGTAGTCTGCCAGCCCCTGATAATACTCTTCTTTTATCTTCGTTGAGATGTATTCAGATGAAGTTCCACCACCGGGCTGGGACACCGTCTCCTTCCACTGGTCGTGCGCCCGAACCTTAATCATGTCTCCATCTGTAAATTGCAAATTCTGCAAATCGTTGAATATGGCTGCTGAGACCAACCCGGCAGTATTCATACCATGCAAGATGATTGTCTTACCGTCTACGGTCTTCATCTGGACCTTGAAGTCGTCCCAGCCCCGAGAATTATCACCATGGTGATATGCAAAAGTTGTCGGCGGCTTGGAACTTATCCAGTCAGCGTTACCGCCCACGTCAGCGGTAATTTCGTTGATTGTGGTTAGGTATGCGTCCTGCATTCCCCTTACAACATCGCGCAGTTCCGCCGTTGTCTCATCAGATGTATCGCCATTATAATTAAACTCGTTGCTGGGCTCATCAAACTTCGTATTTCGGTAATACCAAGGATGATCACCAAACCACTTATCAAACTGATCCCCGATCGCACCACCAAACCATCGATCAATTGTCTCGAAAATAAATGATCCGCCCACTGTTCCTAAAAATGCGCCGATACCGGGTAAGATGAAACTGGTCAGGAGTGTTACAGCGGCGCTAGCAGCACCTGTCGCAGCGCCTGTTATCGCCGATGCCACGCTGCTGATCAAGCCTGTTGCCGATATATACGCGCTGGACAACGCCGATCCAAGCGAAGCAAATATCCCCTCGCCGATACTGTCTATCTCAACAACTTCATTTGCCAGTTGGCCGCCAACATAAGAGCCCAGTGCTCCTGCAAATGCGTTCGGGTCAAACCCCGCAAGTAGTTCATCAGGATCTAATCCATTACTGAAATCTGCCAGCTTGAGGTTATCGAGAAGCTGGTTAGTGACGTAATTGCCCGTTGTTGTAAATAAGCCGCTACCAAACTCGTCAAGACCCAGAGCTTCGGAAGCCTCAGCAGTGAGAAGAGATACAAAATATCCCGTCACTTGCCCCTCTAGATTTGTAAACAGTTCCTGCCCAAAGTTATCGAGCGTAAAGTCCGTCAGGATGTCTTCCAGAGCACCTAACGTGGTATCTGTGGCATCGCGTGTGCTGTAAATCAGCGAGTTTTGTAAAAACTGCCCGAAGTTCTGGGTGATTGTCCCGATAATGGTGGATCCGGCAATTTGCGCAAATGGGTCGTCACCGGCAATCAGCGAGCCAAATTGTGAGCCCAGTGTTAGGCCAACGGTTCCCCCATAATCAACGCCCCGGTATTCAAAGGAATTAACCTCAACATCCTTGATTTCTCCGGTTTCTTTGTCATAGGTCGTGACTGCCGTCAGGGTAAGGTCAGAGTTATCATAGGTGACCGTTCTCTCTTTGCGAATGGTGTCGCTGCCAGGGTCAAATCCGGTCCCGGTCTCCACCACATACCCGCCATCAGGCATGGTATAGATCATCTTTTGATGACCGTTTTCATCTGAGCGGTAATATCTCACATTGCCTGCCCCTTCAGGCAGATAGTCAAGCAGTGAGGTGTTGTGAACGCGAATGCCACCAGCAATATAGGTATGCGTGCCCTCAACCTCAAAGTTATAGGTGACATACGATTGCTCATCGTCAGCCAGATGCGACAGATAAGAGCCATCTGACCGCTTAACGAGCACATCATAACGAGAAGCAACTATAGAGTTTAAAACAGGGCGGCAGTCAAAGGCTGGAGCAGGTGCACCAGTAAGTTCAAGGGGCTTTGTCATGAGATATTTTGCAGTGCGTCAGGGGCACTCAAACCGAGTACCACGGGAAAACAGAAAACGGATCTTAGTGTAATTTATCTTGCAAGCCGAGCGGAATATTAGGCTCGCCAGAAGCAATCTGTGTGGCACTTCGGGTCACAATCTTACGCGTTGCGCCTAAACCCTGTGAGCTAAAATTGGAGGACCGTCCCTCCCACTCACCAGCCTCATAGATTTCCTTCAAGCTGACTTGCGAGCGCTGAAGCACATAATCTTCTGGAGCTGGCAGGCTTTCAGTGAACAACCAATGGAATGGCAAGAGGGTATCTGATCCGCTCAGCTTGATATAACCATCGGCGGTCAGCTCCCCGCCAGCTGCTTTGATCACGTCCAGAACGCAGATATCGCGGCCATCGTCCAAGATGAAGCGGGACCCGGCACGGATCTGAGCTTTTTCCTTGATCGCAACAGTGCCATCTTCTTGGCACTCACCGGTGACCGCCCAAAGTAGCGCATCGCCCTCACTGCCAACAAGGCAGCCCGTTGCTGCGCGCACCAAGGTACCGTCGCTTTTCATCAACGCCCCATCACTGCGCAGAATATCAATGATCGGCGCATGCTGGCCGGCAAACTCGCCATCACCACAGAAGGTGACGTGTCCAGGTGTCACCATCAGGCCAAAGACATCCAGGATATGTTTTGATTGATTGCGGAAGACCTTGGACACACGGCTGGTAACCAACTCCCCAGCAGCATTATACGACTGGACCTCATCCCCAACATCAATCTCCTCAATCGGCTTCTCACTGCCACCCGCCAGCAAAATTGGGGTGCCAGCAAGGAAGCAAAATTCCTCAGCATGGATGACAACACTTCGTCCTTCTCCCCGGTAAGAAATAAAAACCTTAGCACCCTGTGGCAACTCCCCGTCTGGCCCAACAGCGCTAAGCACAGCACCATTTAGCCAGTCTGGTATCGTTGAGGATTCAAAGTCAAAATTGTCATCATAGGCGCGAAGGTCGGCTTCTATTTCGACAAGTTTACCGTCAACTACGACAAATCTACTATCGTTTCCAATACCAAAGCGAACCGTTCCATGTACATATGCTTCAAATATATTACCATCCGCGATATCAAAAACGGGAATGTATAGCTGACTTCCAACGGCAAAATCAGAACTTGTTGCTATCCCTTCATCAATCAGATCTTGTTTGGTGTAGTACCCATTCGCTAGATTTACATCTTTTCCTAAGTAGTTAGAGATGCCAAAGTCGTTTAAAGTGACGCCAGAGCCATATCCGTATGTCATCACTTGGTTTTGCGGCATTTCTACAGTAACATTTCCTGTATTCTTATATGAAGAATATATAACGTTATTGAATTTTCCAGCATCGTTCGGTTGCCACGGTTGGCCGTAAGCAAGAAGATTATTCGCCGTTGTCATATTCAGATCTGAATACTCACTTGCGTACCATTTCAAAGAATTTTCATCAAAAGACCAAGCCAATTACTTCCCCCCTTTTAGCATTATCAATTTGGTATCATTGTTGATTGACGTAGCGATAATGATAGTGTCAGCATGTGATAATGGGATTGAAAAGTTAGTCATCCCACCAATTCTAAATAGTGACAACCCATTTTCATTGCTGATTAATTCATTCCAGTTCAATCCTTTATAAGACTCCTGCAGAGCTTCAGTGCATTCGTCAAAATCAAGTGTGTTGTAGTAGCTTGTCTCAAGCAATATGCCGTTTAACTCGGGCAACCATTGAGAAAAGAGAGGCTCAATCTCAGAGCCCAAAGATCCTAGATGTACTGCTAGCTCTTTAACATTAAACGACTGCTTTTCGATGGAGTATACTTCGATCTGACAGCCTCGAAATAGGCCCGTAGCTGCAAACTCAAGGTTCTGGGCATCGACCTTATCTGGGAGGAGGTATCCTAATTCAGATTCTTTGAAGGGGCGCGGGTATACGAATATGATGAAAGTCACAATAACGCATACAACAACAAATAAACGTCTCATCATTTCAATGCCGTTTGCCTTAAGCCCAAACCGAAGACTGACCTGATCCTCAAACAGGTTTCTATGGCCAGATCACGAAAGAATGGCACAAGTGCAGCTTTTAACGCTTTCCTGTCATTGAAGTTTGGAAACCTCTGAATCAGATCATGAAA
>CANNAV010000202.1 GCA_947502585.1 uncultured Pseudovibrio sp. | reverse complement strand
TGAACGGAGAGCCGGATGCGCTGAAAGGTGCACGTCCGGTTCGGGGAGGAGAAGCTCTTACGAGCTTCTTACTCCACGATCAAATGTTAAAAGTAAGTCATCAAATTATAATATTCAATATTAAAAATAATTTGAATTATCTTATTTTAAATAATAGAATATTATATACTTAAAATAAAATATTTAAATTATAGCAATTCAATGATTTTAAGTTAATAGGCATGTTAGTTTATACCTTCATATTACTTTATTCTGTGAATTAGACAGTTATATATATTGCTTTCAAGTGCACCTCTCATAGATTTAAATAGTTTACTAATTATATTATTCTGGGAGATAAAACATGCTGAATTATAATTATGCAGAAGAGGCTAAAGTTATTGAAGGGAGCGACGCGCCATACAGCTTAGATACGCCTTACTCTATTTCTGCAGGTGATACGTTTGAAGGAACGCTGAGTTTTTCTGGCGATGAAGATGGAATTAAACTTCAGGTAGAAGCCGGAGTTACCTATACTATTTCAATGGAAGGCATCGGAAGTAGCGGTGTTTTCGATACATATTTGTTCCTTTACGATATCGACCTGAATGAAGTCGCATATGATGACGACGGTGGCAGTGGACTTAACTCTGAAATCACGTTCACGGCAACGTACAGCGGCACCTACTACATAGGGGCAAGGTCTTACGATAGCTATTACACCGGCGATTACAGAATCACCGTCGACGAAGCTGGTGGCCCGATAGATCCAACTGATCCGACAGATCCATACGCATTCACCAACGACCAGATTGCATACCAGCTGACCGACGGTTACTGGAACTACTTCTATGGCGAAGGTGCTCGCGCATTTGATGTGAGACCTGGCGAATTCCTCACCGTAAACCTGAACGGTCTGAACTCAGCTGGCCGGGAACTGGCAGCTACGGCTCTGGAAGCCTGGACAAATGTCACCGGAATCAACTTCCAGGCTGTTAACTCCAACGCTCAGATTACATTTGACGACAACGACAGTGGCGCTTACTCCTATATGACGACAAGCGGCAGCAACATTATCTCGTCAACCGTAAATGTGGGCACGGACTGGCTTAACAGCTATGGTACCAGTCTTGACAGTTATTCGTTCCAGACTTACGTGCACGAAATTGGCCACGCCCTCGGTCTTGGTCATTCTGGCAACTATAACGGCAGCGCGACTTACGGCGTGGACAACCACTACTCCAACGACTCATGGCAGGCTTCAATTATGTCCTACTTTAGCCAGGATGAGAACACCAGCGTGGATGCGAGCTTCGCCTATATAGTAACACCAATGATTGCCGACATCCTTGCCATGCAGAATCTTTACGGAACGGCAACCGACCTGCGCACCGGATCCACCATTTACGGTGAAAGCTCCACCGCTGGTAGTTACTACGACAGCATCGCATACCTTGACCCGGTTTCTTTCACCATCATAGACAATGGCGGCAACGACAGCATCAACTTTACTTCAGTTAACGCGGACCAGAAAATCTCTTTGGTGGCTGAAACTTATTCTGATGTGTATGGTTTGACCGGCAACATGACCATCATGCGCGATACAGTGATTGAGAATGCTTATTCTGGCTCTGGTAACGATGAGCTGATCGGTAACGACGCAGACAATAGTCTCTTCGCTAATGGTGGGGATGATATTCTCGAAGGTGGCTTCGGTGACGACAGGCTTTCTGGAGGCTCCGGCAGTGACACCTTTGTGTTCAACATAAACTGCGGTGCAGACACGATCATAGACTTTTCCAATGGCCTTGACTTCATGAGATTTGAAAGTGGCGCAGACAGCTTTGCAGACCTCAGGATTCAGGACTCTGGTGCAGACACAGTCGTCAGTTATGATGGTGGTTCCATCATCCTGGCCGGCGTCGATTCCAGCCTCATCAATGCAGACGATTTTACGTTTGTATAAGGGTAAAAATATATGCAACCTGCCGCAGTGGCAGGTTGCATAATTATTTAATTAATTCGTATGCTTAAGGTATTTATTTCAATTCAATGCATGAGCAGAATTAAGCGTCTTACCCCTTTCAAATAATGTGTGACTTACATATTATTAAAACGACGAAATTTGTTGGGGCATAACCACGAGTTTTGTGGCATTAAGGGCGTCCTGACGTTCTTTGGGAGCACGTGGGGTGCACTGAAGTCTGGAGCAAGGTAGTTTCGGGAGTATCTATGAGTAGATCGAAGAGGGGGACGCCAAAGCGCCCTATGGTTGCCGAGGCATTTGCGGCGTCGCGGTCCGGGTATGCGGGCGTTGGGGTCTTGAGCCTGGTCATCAACCTTTTGATGCTGACGGGTCCGATGTTCATGCTGCAGATCTATGATCGTGTGCTCGCCAGCCACA
Organism: uncultured Pseudovibrio sp.; assembly: GCA_947502585.1. Classification (GTDB taxonomy): domain Bacteria; phylum Pseudomonadota; class Alphaproteobacteria; order Rhizobiales; family Stappiaceae; genus Pseudovibrio. Next base: position 3,103 of record CANNAV010000202.1, on the reverse strand, counting down.
GCGTGCCAACACTGGTGATTATCGCCAGTCTCGCCGGTATCCTTTATCTGTTCTTCGCGCTGCTGGAGGGTATACGCGCCCGTGGCCTGTCACGTATTTCTCAGGAAATTGATGCCCGTCTGTCGCGCACCGCGTTTCTTGCCAACCTTCGTGTGCCGTTGCGCATGGGCAACAGCGGCAAAAACGTAGACCCGATCCGCGATCTGGAAACAATACGCCAGTTCTGGGGTGGTCAGGGTCCGGCCGCGCTCTTTGATATTCCGTGGATGCCGATTTATCTGGGTCTGGTGTTCGTGCTGCACTTCTGGCTTGGCCTGCTGGCCCTGGCAGGTGCCGTCATCATCCTCTCTCTTGTGCTTGCCAACGAGTTGATGAGCCGCGATCCATCCAGGGAGCTGACCTCCCAAAACGCACTGCGCAGCAATACCCGCTCCGGTGCACGGCGCAATGCAGAAGTGGTGCGTGCTCTTGGCATGAGCTCCACGCTCACCAACAAATGGGATGAAACCAACTCCCGCTTTTATGATGCCCAGACCAGGGCAGGCGACCGTGCGTCCCAGTTTGCCACCGCCATTAAAGCCTTCCGCTTCCTGCTCGGCTCTGCCGTTCTGGCTGTGGGGGCGTGGCTTGTGATCCTTCAGGAAGTTTCTCCAGGTGTTATGATTGCAGCTTCCATCATCACATCGCGTGCTCTGTCTCCCGTTGAGCAGGCTGTTGGCCAGTGGCGCGTGTTCATAGCAGCTCGTCAGGCCCGCACCCGCCTGGAGAAGTCACTGGAAGGTCTGGACGAGACCCCGCCAGAAACCGAGCTGCCTCTGCCAAGTAAAACCCTAAATGTACAGCAGATCGCAACGGCGCCTCCAGGTTCCCGTGCTGTTACTCTCGCTGGTGTCAACTTTGAGCTCAGGGCAGGCGACGGCCTGGGCGTTATCGGCCCGTCCGGTTCCGGTAAAACCAGTCTGGTCCGTACGCTTGTGGGTGTTTGGCCAATTCTGCGCGGTGCCGTTCGTCTGGATGGCGCGGAGCTGAACCAGTGGTCCGAGGATCGTCTGGGCGCAGCTGTAGGCTACCTGCCGCAGGACGTGGAACTGTTTGACGGAACCATTGCCGAAAACATCTCCCGCTTTGCCCCGGAACGCAATGACGAGAAGGTGCTGGAAGCAGCTCAGCTTGCCAATGTGCACCAGCTGGTCACCAGTCTGACTGATGGCTATGACACGCAGGTTGGTGAAGGCGGTGCACTGCTTTCTGCCGGACAACGCCAGCGTGTGGGTCTGGCCCGCGCGCTTTACGACAGCCCGTTCCTGATCGTGCTGGATGAGCCGAACTCCAATCTGGATTCAGAAGGTGAAGCTGCTTTGACCCGCGCCATCAAGCTGATGCGTGAGACCGGCAGCATCGTCATTGTCGTTGCCCACCGTCCAAGTGCGATCTCAGCCGTCGACCTTTTGCTTGTTGTGAAGGATGGCCAGCAGATCGCCTTTGGCCCGAAAGAAGAAGTCCTGCCAAAGATCAGCGCTCCTGCTGGTGTACCTGGCCCCGGTGCAGCGTCAGCCCCTGGCGCAAAACCAATCCCGGCTGCTGCAAAAACAGGACCATTGAGCGTGGTGCCACATGCCTGAACAAACCTCCCTTTCCACCATTCAGACCTCTCGGAAGAAACACCTGCGCTGGGGGCTCGTCCTTGTGGGCGTTCTGGTTCTCGGTCTTGGCGGCTGGTCCTCCGTTGCCAGGATCAGCGGCGCGGTGATCACATCCGGTGCCATCGTTGTCGATGGCAAATCCAAGAAAGTTCAGCATCAGGAAGGCGGCACTATCAGCGAAATCCTCGTCAAAGACGGGGATGAAGTCAAAGCCGGTGATCTGCTGTTCCGTCTGGATGAGACGGTGGTAAAAGCCAATCTGGCTATCACCCTCAAACGCCTTCACCAGATGCAGGCTCAGGAAGCCCGCCTGTCTGCCGAATGGCGCCTCGACGGTCAGGTCTCCTTTCCGGAATATCTGGTTGAGCTGGCGAAAACCGACGAAGTTGCTGCCACCGCTCTGGATGGAGAACAGGCTCTGTTCGCTGCCCGTCAGCAGGGCATCAAAGGCCGTAAGAAGCAACTTGGCGAGCAGATTGCTCAGTTGGAGCAGCAGATCGAAGGCTTGCAGGTGCAGCGCGATGCAAAAGCCGAAGGCGTTGACCTGGTCACCCAGCAGCTGAGTGACTATTCTTCCCTTTTGGAAAAGCGCCTGATTAATGCCTCTCAGGTCACAGCCATCAAGCGCGAGCGGGCCGAGCTGGTTGGCGAGCGCGGCGGGCTGATCTCCCAGATCGCCCAGACTAAGGAAGCCATCAGCGAAAAGCGCTTGCAGATCCTGCAGCTGGACGAAGAGTTTTTGGAAAAGGTTCTGTCAGACCTACAGGCCATTCGCTCGCAAATTGCCGAGCTGGAAGAGCAGGAGGTGGCGGCTCAGGATCGCCTGAAGCGCATTGATATACGCGCGCCGCAATCCGGTTATGTGCATCAGCTCAACATTCACACCGTTGGCGGAGTAATCAGTCCGGGCGAAATACTCATGCTAGTGGTGCCGGAAGACAGTGATCTGGTGATTGAAAGCCGTGTTCAGCCCGTTGATGTGGATCAGTTGCAAGTGGGACAGGAGGCCTATGTGCGCCTCGCTGCCTTCAATCAGCGCACCACACCAGAACTGGGCGCTACGGTTCTCAATGTATCACCGGATCTGACACGTGATGAGATCACCGGCGAGCCATTCTATGTGGCGCGTCTGAAGATCCTGGAGAGCGAAATGCCAAAGCTGGAAGGCCAGACTCTCGTGCCGGGCATGCCCGTAGAAGGCTTCATCCAAACCGGCGAACGCACCGTCCTCTCCTACTTCATCAAACCTCTCAGCGACCAGATCGCACATGCACTCAAGGAGAAGTAAACCTGAACATCCCAGCTCCCAATTTCTCTTTGGCTCTCCGTCCGTTCTGTAGGAATGGTACTCAAGCAAATTTTTCGTAGCCTTGTAAGTCCAGAAACATCCGTTGGAAGATGGTCCTGGTGTTGAAGAGGCCATAGCATCTGCGTTTGAGGACCTTGATCTTGTTGTTGAG
>CANNAV010000201.1 GCA_947502585.1 uncultured Pseudovibrio sp. | reverse complement strand
TAAAAGGCATAAAGATAATCTTCAGAATAGGAAATTTCGAAGAAGATACACCATGTCAGTCGAATACTGCAACAACGCCGTCGTGGGGGCGGATTTGAAATGGGGAGGTAGCCGAGTTAGGAGGCTCGGAGCTGCTGTAACCGTTTTTCTATTTCTTTGGGAGGGAGAAAAACAGTCTTATCATCACGCCAGGTTTCTAAAGCGGTGACCAGTAGGTCAACACCACAAGCCTGAGCTTTATACAGCTCATCGATGACCCAAAGTACTCCATGTACCCGTACCTCATGGGTTCTAGCTACTGTCCTTAGCAAGTTATCTCCAGTGAGCAAGATCCCATCTTTTTGGCAAGTAGTTGTAACGAGCGCAAAGCAGTCATTGGCTGAAAGTCGACTATATTGTCGTTTCAAATCCATCACCTGGGCGACTTCATTGCCTGGCAAGTCGTACGTTACCATTCCCCCATCTTCGAGTACTCTCCACTCTTGAGGTGTGAAATCGAGAAGCTCTTCTTCCTTGATTGGAAGCGGAACTATGAAGTCATAAGGCAGCTGCAGCACGACATGGAGCAGCCGCCCTTTTTTTAAGTCAATCAAACAAGACGCATCATTCACGATAACACTAGTCACTGGTCACACGGCCCTCGAATGTCTCGTTCAACGTCTTTCACGGGCAAGCCGAGCATTTGAGCCGCTCTGACGGGGGAGATTAATTCCTCGCCAAGAGCGTGCCAAACTAAGCGTTCGAACCGTTGCGGCTTCTCAAAAGCCGCAAAACCTTCACCAGGTCCTATTGGCTGGGGTTCAACAGTACGCCATTTGCGTGCGTAGGTTCTGAAGGCATATTCGATCACCGCTTTGGATAAGATTCCGACCTGTCCTAGTCGAACCAGCATTGCCGCAGCTGAGACACCATAAGTACGCTTAAGACGCATAATTTCGTGCCAAGTCATGCCATGCCGATGGTCACCAGTCTCGGCTATTAGGTGCTCTCGAGGTATCAAGAAGGCACCAGCAAAGCGGTTCATCGCCGGCTCCAATCGAAGCGCAGGATTACCGATTTCGGTGATAATCCTGTGAGCCAACTCATGCGCGAGGTTAAAGCGTTTGCGTTCCACGTTGGTGTGGCGCGATACAACGATTACCTCGGTAGATGGGCCATCCGCCCGTTCGACATGACAGGCCATCCCATTAATCCGCTCAGGCAGGTCTGCTTCGATAATCTTTAGCCCTTTGTCCTCTAATAGGGTGGTCATACTTGGGATAGGATCGCTACCAAGTTTCCACCGTTCGCGCACTTCCTGGGCTTTAGCGTCGATAGCTCTCTCGTCTTCCACTTGGTGTACCCGGAGTTCCTCAAAAGGGTCGACCTCTGAGTGCAAATCCAGAATGTCTTCTATAGCCAAATAGATTTCAAGCTTCTCGATCACGATCGCTTCAGCTGCTGCCTGATCTTGCGCAGACGCCTTTGAGGTTTTGCGCCATTCAAGAGCTTGCAGCGCATCAACTTGACCTCCTAGCAAGAAATCAAACGACACATTCAATGCTTTGCTCAAGCCAATCAGAACAGCTGATGACGGCATCATTTTATCTGCCTCATACTTGCTGATCGCCTGAGCTGAAATGCTAGGAGATGCAAGCGCAGAAAGCGCTTGCATAGATAGACCTGACCGTTTTCGGGCAAGCCTTAGCCTCTGTCCGAACATAGTCTTTCTCCCACTAACAGTACGTTGGTTGATAAACCTCAATTATTATCTTATAATTAAACACAGGGTTGATGATTCGTCAATCGAAATAGATATACGAGGTTAATAATGTCTAAGAAGAAACAACATGTTGTGCCCCATGATGGCGGTTGGGCAGTAAAAGGGGCAGGTAATAGTCGTGCTTCTTCTGTCCACGGAACACAAAAAGAAGCGATCAGTGCGGCTCGCAGTTCTGCAATTCGTCAGGGCAGTGAAATGCTGATCCATGGTCAAAATGGCCGCATTCGTGAACGCAACACCTATGGTAACGATCCCTTCCCTCCGAAGGGCTAAATCAGAGGAAACAGCCAATGGCTAGTATTGAAATGCGGTTTAATGGCCGCAATATTACATCATCTTCGCAGCTTCAACGCGAGTTGAAGCGGAGCATGGAAAAGCAGATTGAAGACAATCTGAGAAAAGCCGCGGGTTCTGGTGCTCGCATGAAAAAGACCTCTGATGGGCGTTGTTGCATTAATTCTGTGACGGGGATACGGTCTGCGAAGTATTAATGATCAAAGACCACTTTATGCCTTTTAAACACACAGATGACCGTCGCCACAAGTTCGACAAAGCCCAATTCAAAGTGAAGAACTGGTCTGAGTATAATGAAAGCCTGCGTCGACGCGGTGATATCACAATCTGGATTGATGACAGCGTTGCTGATGCCTGGTCCGCCCCGGCGAGCAACCGCCGTGGGAAGCCGGCCACGTACTCTGATCTGGCCATAGAAACCTGTTTGAGGATCAGGTCAGTCTTCGGTTTGGGCTTAAGGCAAACACAGGGTTTTGTGCGCTCCCTGTTCAGGCTGCTGGAGCTTGACTTACCTGTTCCTGACAGCTCCACGCTGTCGCGCCGCTGTGATGGATTGGAGCTGTCCAGACCCAAACGGGATCGTAAGCCCGGCACGACAACGCTTGTGATTGATAGTACTGGTCTGAAGGTCTTTGGCGCAGGCGAGTGGCAGGAAACCAAACATGGAACCCGTAAAAAGCGCAGGAAATGGCGCAAACTTCACCTTGGCCTCGACCTTGAGAGTGGAGAAATTGTGGGCTGCGAACTGACCGAAGACAATGTTGGTGATCCAACGGTGGTGCCGGATCTTCTGGATCAGATCGACGGGGACGTGACCACGTTTTTAGGCGATGGGGCCTATGATGGGGATCCGACCAGACAGGAAATAGAAGATCGTTATGACGGGGTTGAAGTCATCATCCCGCCGCCCAAAACAGCCGTTCTCAGCTCTCAAGCTGAGTGTGCGCCCGGCACCCGTGACCGGGATATTCTTCTGATAGAAAAGCATGGCCGAATGGGCTGGCAGAAGCGAAAGGGGTACGGGCGCCGTTCACGGGTTGAAACCTTGATGGGGCGCTACAAACAGGTCATCGGGCCCACACTCAGGTCTCGTAAACCGGGTCGAATTGGGAAGAGGGCGAAATAGGGCGTTAAGGATTATTTTCCCAGTTGCATAGCGCTTGCCAGCATCTTCTGGCATGATCGCGCTTATGGATATCGACACAGATCGACTTGACGAGACAGTTCCTGGTCTGTTGTGGCTTACGTTGCATGATGAACGGCGGTCGTGGAAAGGTCATGACTGGGGCGTGTTGGATCGGCTGTTCGCACAAGGCATGATCTATGATCCGATGAACAAAGCCAAATCTGTAGTCTTGACGGATGAAGGTTTGGCGAAGGCGGAAGAAGTATTTCACGCTTTGTTTGTCGGATCGGAGGGAATAGCTGATTATACTCCGGCCCCTCCAAAACCCGAATATTGGGTAGATCCCAACAAAAGTACCAAACACGACATGGGGCCGAGAACTAGGGATCTTGTCAATCTCTGAACGCCTTTTGGCGTTACATCCAAGACGAAGCAGAAACATATGCTGAACGACGTAAGATCATTGACGAGGCCTTCAAACCCCTCAAGGGTTACCTTGAAGGACGGAATGTAGCACCCGGTGACAAGATGACATCTGATACGCTTGAGACGTTCGACTAGGACGGCGTTTATGCAGTGTGGAGCAAAGCTATTGCCCGCCGTGATACAGATCCCGAGGGGGCGATCACAATAGCACGGACTCTACTTGAAACCGTCACAAAGCATATCCTCGACGAGTGCAACGAGGCTTATTCCGATAAGGACGATTTGCCGAAACTGTATTCCAACGTAGCTAAGTTGCTGAACCTCGCGCCAAACCAGCACTCAGAGGAACCAGTCAAGATGATTATGGGCGGAGCTATAAATCTCGTTAATGGCATTGGCAAATTGCGCAATAGGCTTTCAGACGCTCATGGGCGTGCAGGTAAGCTGCCTGCCAAGCCGTCATCACGTCATGCCAGCCTTGCGGTCAACACTGCAGGCGCGATTGCTACTTTCCTCATCGAGACTTACCAAGAGAAGTAACTATAGCAATAATCGTATTTAGAGATTGCTATTTAGCCAGTCCATAAATGTTATGACCTGCAATCATAATCATCTCGGCTTGCAATCATCGCGATTTTCGGCTTGAATTATTTGCATCTATCCGAGGGGGCAAACCCACTTTATTTGCGAATGAACCCAGATTATTTGCAACCAGCCTGCAAACATCGAGCCGAACCCACTTTACGTGCGAACTTAAATATTAAGCAGTTTCAATACATTGGATGTGTCTCGAAACTCATCGTGTTTGAATTGACCTAAACATAGATTTTCAAATGCAATTTCAAGACAAGAAGATCCTGCTTCTACGAGACCGCCCTCTACGGGGAACAGAGCGTCTTGGAAACGACCGTTAATCGGACACCGCACGGTGAGAAGCTTAATTAACTGCCTCGAATTCGGATCTTTGACTCGGCCCTACTGGCCCATAGCTCCGATAATGGCCAAAATTAAGAACAAATCAAGCTCACGGCCTTTTGCTCACTCTTTACAGAAAGCGCGTTTTGTAAAGAGTTTTCGTTTTACAGTGCCTCTGGCCCGCAGTTTTGCTCGGTCCGGAAAACGGAGTCCAGACATGCCCAGGCGGCGAAATGTAAAAAGTGAAGCAAGCAGGGCTGCAGATACCCACGACCGTGCTCGTGATTATTTAAGCGCGTATATTTGGCGGAAAATGAGCACGGAAATAGCTTAGCGCCCTATTTCGCCCCCTTCCCAATTCGACCCCTAAACTGGAAAATCAGAAGACGGAAGCCAGAATCAATGTCTCCGTCCTCAACACAATGACACAACTCGGACGTCCCGCGTTCGAGCGGGTAAACGCGACCTGAGTTCAAGCGGGTAAGGGCGTACTGCAACCTGAGCTGGAATACTGCAACAACGCCCGATGCAAGCACTCGGTGTCTGGGCAGTCTAGCTGAGCCCGTAGATACGAGAGTGCCTCATCGCTGACCCCCTCCCACGAAGATGTAAAATAACCCGCAAGACAGATAAACTTAAGCTGAACTGCAGCTTCCAGCCGCATAGAAACCGGCAAACCGGACAAAAACTCTATGTCTGCATAGGACAAGCTCCATGCTTGAGAAAGATCTGCCCTGTGAATGCTATTGCTCATTGTCACCTTCCCTCCCGGAAAACGCTGCATTCAAAACGCATCTTCCGATAGGGAATGTCAATCAGATCACTGTTCTTGATATGTGCTAATTTTTAGCCCGTTTCGGAGCTTCGGTCCAGTTAGGCCCTATCGGAGCTATGTGTTCACAGGGCCTTTAAGGTGGGTACTGTCTACCTATAATAGGAGCACCACTATCATGCCCAATTGCTTGAAGAATTGACTTGCCATT
>CANNAV010000200.1 GCA_947502585.1 uncultured Pseudovibrio sp. | reverse complement strand
CTGACTTCCCGGATCGACACCCCATCCGCCAGAACCCAACGACGGATCTTTGCAACACTTTCCATGACTAACACCTGCCTGGTTCTCCGTGCCCGAAAGACACGAAATCATAACAAACAAGGCGGTCATTTTTAAATGCAAATTAACCCACCAGGTGGGTCAATTTGCATGCTGATCAACACACTAGTCGCCTGCAGGAAAGTTTTTCTGCACGTTGTTCAGATCGAAGACAGTAGGCAAAGAGGCCTCGTTGCCAAGGAACTGAATGGCATGTGCGGAGGCCGCACGAGCCAGTTTGAAATGGTTTTCCCAAGTTCCCTGAGGGTCTGCCAGATAACCGTAAATATAGGCACCATGGAAAGTGTCACCTGCACCGTTGGTGTCGATGACGCGCTCTTTTGGCACCTTCAGTGCTGACAGACGTTTGATCGGGCACTTGTCCTCGTACCAAAGCAGACCTTCTTCGCCTTGCGTGACACCGCCAACTTTCACGCCCTTGGCACGCAGGTATTCCAGTGTGTTTTCAGGAGACTTTTCCAACTGCTCACAAAACAGCTCAGAAACGATGGCAACATCAACATAATCAAGCAACTCCCCGGTGTTCTCACGAACGGCACCACCATCCAGAGAGGTGAGGATCCCATGTTTGCGGCACAGCTTTGCATAATGCAGAGCTGCCTGCGGGATGTGGCCGTCTACATGCAGAGCCTGACAGCCTGCAAGATTGAGCTCAGGAACCGGATGCAGGAAGTCGTTGTCACGGCAGCGAACAATTGCACGTTTGCCGTCCTTCGGCATGATGAAGGAGAGCGAGCTTTCCTTCACTTTGCAGCTGTGGATCGGAATGGAGTATTTCGCGGCCATGTCGCGGAACATGCGAGACAGCCAGTCATCGGCCATGGAGCATAGCAGGTCAGGTGAGATGCCCAGCTTTGCGCAGACAAAAGCTGCGGTGACAGCATTGCCGCCAAAGCTGACAGCATAATCCTGTGCAATTGCCTTTTCATCACCTTCGGGCATGGTCTCTGACAAAAAGGTCACGTCGATATAGGACTGGCCAATAAATAGCGCTTTCATCTTGTACTCCATTATAGTCCAGGTCACACTCCCACCGTGTGGCCTGTAAGGTCCTTCTTACTGCGCGAGGGATTTACCAATGCTACGAAGGTCTCCAAAGTCTTCTGTAAAACGAGTATCAATTCCTTTTTCACCTTCACGCAGCACATTACGCGCATCGTAGACTTTCTTATAAGGGACACTGGTCTCCGGGTCGATCTGGTGTTTGAAAGCATTTGGTGTTTCGAACACATAAGTGACCACCTGGGTTCTGTCGCAAATTTGGCTGTCCTTCCATTCTGTAGGAGAGTGCTAATTCCGATGTCGCTATTTTTGCCCCCTTCGGATGGATCCCTAGCTACACAAACAGCGACGAATAATTTTCTTGCTACCTACCCCGGGGAATTCAGAATTATTATCAATAGCCTGCTGAAAAGTGGTCTTTTAATCCTGGCACAATAAGATGCCGTCGGGACGGGTGTCCAGGCCTGCGACACCCATGCATTTAAGGAAAGTTGGCGCCTGTTGCTTCAACCGTAATCTACACCAACCGTTTTCTCGGCTTATTGCGCTCAACATTCTCAACACGCTGAGCTTTTTCAGTTGTACGCATTCAGCGCAGACTACACCCCCCACATTATTCCCCTCTAAATTTGCAACATACCTGTGAGTATGTTGCGATACCGCAGTGAGTGAAACCATAACGCCTGGGGCAGGCCCTCCCCGTTCAGGAAACCTGATTAATTTGACCAAGCAGCTTCGTAATCAGGAAACCACGGTTCATTGAACCTTACTTCATACTCATCATTCATTTACGGTGCAGCAGCGAAGATAACCTCATAATGTGTGCGTAATTCATGGAATGAGCTGATGGCAGAACAGGGTAACCCCAATCTGGTTGATGAATTCAAACGCCTGGAGAGTTCTCCGGATGGACTGGATGGTCCCACCGCCTCCAATCGCCTGAAGCAATATGGCCCGAACGAGTTGGAAGAAAAACAGGCCAGCAAACTGGTTCGGTTGCTTTTAACGTTCTGGGGACCCATTCCGTGGCTCATTGAAATTGCAGCAGTCCTGTCTGCCTTAATCGAACATTGGGCAGACTTCTCGGTCATACTATTCATGCTGATCCTCAACGCAGGCATCGAGTTTGTCCAGAGCAGCAAGGCAGCCGACGCGCTCGAAGCACTAAAATCATCCATGGCACTCAGAGCGCGCGTGAAACGTGACGGGAAGTGGACTGACATCTCAGCCGCGGAAATAGTACCCGGTGACATAATCAACCTTGAAAACGGAGACATCATTCCGGCAGACTGCATTTTGGGAGAAGGATCCTATCTTGCCGTCGACCAGGCCGCATTAACGGGCGAGTCTCTTCCGGTCAACAAGCAAACTAGCGATATGGCCTATTCCGGGTCCATCGTCAAACAGGGCTCCATGCAGGCGCTGGTGACAGCAACGGGTGGCAACACGTTCTTCGGCAACACGGCCAGGCTGGTTCAGTCGGCAGGCAACATTTCTCATTTCCAGAAGAACGTTCTGACTATCGGCAGGTATCTCATTTTTGGCACGACCGTTCTCGCGGCGCTGATTATCGTCAAGCAGCTATATCTGCAACAAAGCATTATAGACATTATCGAGCTTATACTCGTCCTGGTGATAGCGTCAATCCCGGTTGCAATGCCGGCCGTACTCTCTGTGACAATGGCTCTGGGGGCACTCACGCTCTCCAAAAAGAAAGCCATTGTCTCGCACCTTCAAGCGATTCAGGAACTGGCAGGGGTGAATGTGCTGTGCTCTGACAAGACAGGGACGCTCACGAAAAACGAACTCACACTGGGCGAGTCGGTTTTGTTTGACGCAGAGAGCGAAAAAGAGCTGGTCTTGATGGCCGCTCTTGCATCCAGCAGTATAAAAAAGGACGTCATCGATCAACTGATCGTCAGCAAAGCCGAACGGGGCCTACTGGGACTCTATAAGCAAAACACCTTCACACCGTTTGATCCTGTCAACAAGAGAACTGAAGCGCAGGTCTCTGGTCCAGGCGGAGCCTTTAAGGTCATCAAAGGCGCCCCACTGGTGGTGATTGATCTTTGTGCGAATGCGCCGGAAGAGAAGGCCGCCGCCAGCAAAGCCGTACATGAGCTTGCACTCAAAGGACTGCGTGCACTCAGCATCGCAAAAACCAACGAGAACCATGAATTACGCCTGCTCGGAGTACTCTCAATTTTCGATCCGCCGCGCGATGATTCCAAAACGGTGATAGAGGAAACACAGAATTCAGGCATCTCCGTGAAAATGGTGACTGGCGACGACATTGCAATCGGCAAAGAGATCGCCGGGCAATTGGGTTTGGGGAATTCACTTAAAAGCGCAAGTCAGGTGTTTTCTGAAACGAAAGACATGGACAATCTGCCTGCAACCATCCGCGAAGAGATCGTCAACGCAGATGGTTTTGCCCGCGTTTTTCCCGAGCACAAATACGGCATTGTCAAAGCACTTCAACAGTCCGGAAAGTACGTCGCTATGACGGGCGACGGCGTGAACGATGCTCCGGCATTGAAACAGGCCGATGTGGGTATCGCCGTTTCCGGTGCAACCGATGCAGCACGGTCCGCAGCAGATGTTATCCTCACACTGCCTGGTCTCTCTGTCATCACAGAAGCAATTATCGAAGCACGCAAAATCTTTGCACGGATGCTCAGCTACGTGGATTATCGTGTTGCCATGACGATAAACCTGATGGTGTTTGTATCCGCCAGCGTACTGCTCCTCGATGAAGTTCCTCTGACTGCGATTATGATCGTGATGCTGGCATTGCTGGACGACATTCCAATCGTTACCATCGCCTACGACAATACGGAGGCAGCGCCACACCCAATGGAGTGGCAATTGGGGAAACTGCTGCGTACAGCAGCGGTGATCGGGCTCGTTTCAGTTGTCGAGAATTTCACCCTGATGATGGCCGCCCAGCACTGGTTGCATGTATCGGCTGCAGAATTGCAGAGCGTCATGTTTTTGCAGCTGGTTGTTGCCGGACACCTGCTCCTGTTTGTCTGCCGGCACGATCACTGGTTTTGGGAGACACCACGCCCTTCGGCTAAGTTACTGATAGCAATTATTACCACGCAATTGCTGGCCGTTGTCATCTGCCGGTCCGGATTCCTCGTTCCCGCTATCAGCTGGAATATAATTGGCATCGTTTGGGTGCAAGCCATCCTTTGGATGTTCGTGCTCAATGTTGCCAGAAAACTCTGCCGCTGAAAGAAGTGCAACCCGCTCTTTTACTTAGGGTGCATACCGACTAGATATAGTGCATTGTATGCAACTGGAGTTGGTGCGTTGCCGAGCTTACCCCTTCCCGTTTTCACTGCCCTGTTTTTGTGCTTCATCCTGCTGCGCCTCATGGTTGGGTATGGACGTAAAATACCGCTGCTACTCATAGGGACCATAAGCATTTATGCAATCCAGTCTGTCCTGCTTGGCATCAGGTGGGGTATGGGCGGTCTTCCATCCTGGACGCTTGCCGGGCTGGCACTGTTGCTACCGCCAGCGACCTGGCTTTCATTCCTTCAACTCACTGGTCGGCTATCCAAGAGAGCAGTCGGATTGACAGCGGGTGCAATAGCGGCCTCATTTGGTGCATTAGCAATATCACCTGGCTTCAACATACCCGTGCTGGTCGACCTTGCCGGCGTCGTGGTCTACCTCGGTTATGGGATGTTATTCTTCCGATCAGCAACGACAAGGCAATGGGAATGGGCCAGCCATCTGCCCATTGACCAGATGCTCACGGTACGTCAAACCCAATTCATTGCTGGTGCCGTGTTTTCATTGTCAGCACTTGTTGATCTGGCTGTGGCGGCAGACTTTGCTTTGAACCAGGGAAACAGCGCGGCAACCATTGTGGGCACTGCAAATCTCTTCATGCTGTTTTCGCTGGCAGCGTTCGTCATTATGTTCAGCCGAAAACCATCCTCTTTTCAGCAACCTGCTCAAATAGTGGCCACCGCCTCTGAGGAGCAAGTTGCGCTGGTAGATGCACTCGACCACCTCATGCAAAACGAACACCTTTATCGGGATGAGAATCTGTCTCTTAACAGGTTGGCACGCAAACTACGGGTACCAGCGCGTCAGATATCGACAGCTGTCAACACAGTGCGAGAGATCAACTTGCCACAATACACAAACGGATTCCGCGTGGCTGAAGCCTGTCATCTTCTGGAGACGACAGACACACCAATCACCACGATTATATACGAGGTTGGCTTCACAACAAAGTCCAACTTCAACCGCGAGTTCCAACGCATCACAGGCAAGAGCCCGAGTGCGTGGAGGAAAGAAAACCGTTCATCAACGCGTTGTTGCATTACTCCCTAGGCGAGGGTATTTTGGCTCTCCCGCCGTTGTGTAGAAGGCTAAAAGCTTGTATCCTAGGGGAAATTGGGTTCCACAGTTTTGAGGTTGTC
>CANNAV010000199.1 GCA_947502585.1 uncultured Pseudovibrio sp. | reverse complement strand
AATACTTCAATAGGTAATCACAAGTAACACCAAAAGGAAACAAATAAACACGAGTCAATAATTGGGAAGGTTGGTATAAAGTGTTTTGGGCTAATTGGAAGTGTCATTGCTTGCAATTATAGCTGGGCGTATGTCCATGCGGGAAACTGAGAGATTGCCTTTCAGCTGCGTCAGAAACAAAAGTGCTTCAGATACTGCTGCGTATGATGTGGCAGTTTCCTGAGACAGTTCTGCCATATCTTCCGTTTCCTGAAGATTGTCTGGGATGATGACATGGCTTTGCATCCCGTAGGCATAGAGATCGCTTTGCAGGCTCTCAGAAAACCGAAGTATTGCTGCTTTGGTTGCAGAGTAGGCTGCCCAGTTATGGGTGGCGCCTCGGTTGGTGAGGCCTGCTGTAGAGCCGATGAAAATGATCTTCCCAAAACCTTGGTGTTTCCCCCGTTTTATGAAAGCTTTGGAGAGGAGCATTGGCGCTTTGAGGGTGATATCAGTCTCTGCGATGATCTCATCATCAGATAGCTCTTCGAACGACAATCCGCCAGTGTAGCCTGAGGCGTTGTTTATAAGAACGTCTAGTCGGCCATATTCAGAAAAGGTGTCAGCTATGGTTTTATTGCAGGCCGCAGCATCTTTTACGTTCAGTGGTTTCCAGCTGAGGCCTGCTTTATCTTGCTTCTTTGAGGTGTCGCGGGCAGTTGCTATGACTTCATAGCCAGCGGCCCTGAAGGTAACTGCTGTCGCGTGCCCCAACCCGCGACCTGCGCCGGTAATCAAAACAACTTTCTTCTGGTCTTTGGTCATTCAATCAGTATTCCAATGTTCTTGGGCGAGCGGTTGCTTTTGATAAGGTAAGCGGTGACCCAAAAAAGGATCTACAAAATTGGTGAGAAGAGGCGGGCGGCCTGGGCCAGAACGCGGAAGGCGTAGCGGCGGTTGTTGAGTTCGAGGCGATCTGTTTGTCGGGCGCCCGTGAAATCCTGATGCAGCATCTCTTCTGTCTTCCTGATCATATTCTGACCTGTGAACCAGAGCGTGATTTCAAAGTTGATGTTAAAGGAGCGGTTGTCGAAATTGACCGTGCCGATGCCTGCCAGCTCCTCATCGATAAGGATGACTTTTTCGTGCAGGAAGCCTTCCAGATAGCGGTAGACCCTTATGCCATGGCTGGCGAGATTGTCAGCATGGGCATAGCTGGCGAGCCAGACGAGCCAGTGGTCGGCTTTTTCCGGCAGGAGAATGCGGACATCCACACCGCGCAGAGCTGCTGCGTAGAGGGCTGTAAGGACCTCAATGCCCGGCACGAAATACGGACTGACGATCCAGATACGTTTCTTGGCTCTTGAAATGCTCTCCACGAACGTGATGGCGCAGTCTTCCTGAATGTCCGCCGGACCCGTTGGCATGACCATGACGCTTTCGCCATCCGTGCGGGGGAAGGTGGAGGGCAGCTCCAGCTGCAGTGTCTTGCCTGTTGCGAATTGCCAGTCTTCGCTGAAGGAGAGTGTGGCTGCGAGGGCTGCGGGGCCGGTGACTTTGACGTGGGTGTCCCGCCAGTGGCCGAATTTTCCGGAGAGCCCCAGATACTCCTCACCGATGTTGTGGCCGCCGATCCAGCAGTGTTTGCTTTCTGTGACCACAACTTTGCGGTGATTGCGGTAGTTGAGGCGCATAGGCCCTAATATGCGCATGAGGCGGTGGCGTCTGTTGAAGGCGCTGACACGAACGCCGGCGTCCCGCAGACGCTTCAGGTACTGCGTGGAAAGCGAGCGGGAGCCAATGTCGTCGTAAAGCAGGCAAACGCACAGGCCCGCTTCAGCGCGTTCTGTCAGGGCATCGGCCAGCTTCAGTCCGATACTGTCTTCGCGGATGATGAAGAACTGGACAAGCACATGCCTTTCAGCGGTTTGGATGCCTTCAATGATGGAGGCAAACATGGCAGGGCCATCAATGAGCAGCTCGCACAGGTTGTTTCCTGAAAAAGGCAAAGAGGCCACACGGGTGTGAACCGGCCACTGGCTGCAGGCTGTGTTATCTACATACGGTTTGTGGCGGTTGAGGACGTCCGTTTCTACCTGAGAGATGTCGTCCCGGACCTCGATGTAATCATCCAGCCGTTTCCACGCGAAGATGAAGTAGAGCGGGACCGTTGGCATGGGGAGGAAAAACAGCGAGAGCAGCCAGGCAATGCTGCCTTGTGATGTGCGTGAGTACATGATCTCGCGAACGGCGCAAATGACAGCCAATGCATAGAAAAGTAAACTGAAAAGAGCGACCAGGGGGAGAAGGCTAAATGAGGGTTCCAAGCGCTACTACTCCTGTATAGCGAGGATCTCCTTATAGCTGTGCCAGGCGGTTTGGTCAAAACCTCTTGGCGGGTTTTACAAAGACTTCCGTTCAGGGCAGTTTGCTGCTTTCTGGAACGCATAAACTGCCCTGGCATTTGAATTTTGCATGTCTTTATCCGAAAAAATGTCCCGGTTCAGAGTGCGCTGCGTCAGGCAGCTTCAAACGGAATGACAATTTCGGACTTGCGTTCCATCCACTCCGGCAGTGGCAGGCCTTTTTCGCGCAGGAAAGTCGGGTTGAACATTTTGCTTTGATAGCGGGTGCCGTAATCACACAGCACAGTTACGATGGTGTGACCCGGGCCGAGTTCTCTGGCAAGGCGGATTGCGCCAGCGACGTTGATGCCGGAGGAACCGCCAAGGCAGAGGCCTTCATGTTCCAGAAGCTCGAAGTTGATCAGCAGGCCTTCCTCATCAGAGATGCGAAACGGGATATCGATGGGTGCATCTGCCAGATTGGCAGTGATACGCCCCTGGCCGATGCCTTCTGAGATGGAGGAGCCTTCGGACTTCAGCTCACCGTGGGCATAGTAGTTGTAAAGCGCTGCTCCGTGTGGGTCTGCAAGGCCGACCCTGATGTTCGGGTTCTTTTCCTTCAGGCCGATGCCCGTACCTGCAAGTGTTCCGCCGGTGCCGACCGCGCAGATAAAGCCATCTACCTTGCCGTCGGTCTGCTGCCAGATCTCCTGCGCGGTTGTTTCAATGTGGCCCTGACGGTTGGCGGTATTATCAAACTGGTTGGCCCAGATGGCGCCCTGGGGGTGGGTTCCTTTCAGATCTTCGGCGACCCGCCGGGAGACTTTAATGTAGTTATTCGGGTTTTTATAGGGGACAGCGGGAACTTCAATCAGCTCAGCACCTGCGATGAGCAGCATGTCTTTCTTTTCCTGAGACTGGGTCTGCGGAATAACGATGACAGAGCGGTAGCCCAGAGCGTTGCCGACCAGCGCAAGGCCGATGCCGGTGTTGCCCGCCGTGCCTTCCACGATGATGCCGCCCGGTTTCAGGGTGCCGCGTTTGACTGCATCGTTGATGATGAAGAGTGCGGCGCGGTCCTTGACGGACTGGCCCGGATTCATAAACTCAGCTTTGCCGAGGATTTCACAGCCGGTTCGTTCGGAGGGGCCTTTGAGTCGAATAAGTGGAGTGTTGCCGATGGCTTCAATGGCAGAGGCGCGCGTGTCCATAGTTTCTCTCAGATAATTCGGATGACCAAAAATCAGAATACGGGTGTTTACCCCTTTGTGTCCACGCTACTGTGCTGGCCTCAGGAGAACAAGAAAAGTACTGCCAAAGGGCGCATTAGGCCAGAATATTATTCTCTTCAGATTTTTTTAATGAGAATAAAATTGCTCACGGGCGCGTGGTTTTCGAATGTGCGCATTAAATGCGATTTGAGAAAGTAAAGATTTGCGCATGGCCCAGTCTTTGTCAGGATCTGCTTTCCAGCCAGGTGATGGCGTCTTTGGTGGCTTTCCAGAGGATCTCGCCGTTCTCGCCCGCGCGCAGCATGAAGGAGTTATGGACTTCCTTAGAGGCGGGCTGCACTTCCAGCAGGTTTATCTGCATATCGTGTGCGGGGGGGGAAGCTTCCTTGCGGGTGACCACGAAGCGTTCATCAGATGGCGCGCGCGACTGGTCTTTCTTCAAGCTGGCAGATTTCAGGGCTTCGTTGTGAGTGGCTGGTTGCATTACGGTGACCGCGATAGCTCTGCCATCCGGCAGGAGATGCGTTTCGTTTTGCCGGACCCGTGAGCTGTAGATGACTTCGCCGTGGGTATCGATCAGTTCGACCCACAGGGTTTTGTGGCCTTCAATTTCCACTTCCCCCACCCAGATGGACAGATCGCTTTCCAATGGATCAGCGTAGGGTGTCCCGGAGGGCGGGGCAACTGTAACAGCCAGATAGTCCTCTGGCATGGCGTAGGTGCTGTCACTGTCGGACTTGCCGATAAGCCGGGGAGCTGATGTTATGGCGGGAGCGGAGGCAGGCGGTGTTTCTGCGTGCGAAGGCTCTGCCAAAGCAAACAGCACAGCAATGCAAGTAGCAAGAAACCCCGGCCTTATGAGATGAAACTTCAGAATGTGCGGCAGGCCGCACGATGGCAAAAGACTACTCATTGATGGCTCCCTGACTTTTACGCAGCAAAATTCCCGTAGGGGTGCCTATATTTATGCACTTTAAAAGTCATGAATTTGTAGTGACTATGAAACCAGACAATATCTACATTACAGATATACGAGTTTACTTAGAGTATCTATGCCATAATAAATTTATATAAATTATATTTTTGTATTTATACATTAAGATAATCTAAATTTTATTATTTTCATTTTAATTGTATTGATTATATACAAAAATTTGACATATTTTTGATAATTTTCGTAAATTATACTTGTGTCAAAAAAAGTAATTTTGCAGATAAGCTACGCTTTTGAAGGAGCAGCGCTTCACTTCGGTCAATTTTGAGTGGGTATTTAAGAGTGGTTGGGACGCATTTTGGTTTGCTGCTGAAATGCACAGCTCTGCCGACTTACGAATTCCATGAAAATTGAAGGAGCCAGTGCTGCGTCAGTGGGTGGTCATATGCAGGATCAGGGTCAGTTTGACGGCGAAATGGAGTGCCTCCGCTTTTGTGTGGAAGAGAGTTCTACCCAAATGGGCTCCGTGTCTTCGGCCTGCTGCACTTGACAGTGCTGCTACTTCACTTCGTGTGAACATGGTTTTCTACCCATCATTTTTCTTGTTTTTTGAATAGACGCGCACACAGGTGTTTTGTGAGGAAGGGAGCTGATTTTGAGCATGGTGCGCTCATTTGCATTCACGCGTTTGTGCTGGTTCTCTATTTTTATGAGTGTCCATATCCGAAACGCGGAGCCACTTTTCTGAAGTCCGCTCTGGAAGAGGAGAGTAAACAAGGAAGATATGGCTCCCCGGGCCGGATTCGAACCAGCGACCAAGCGGTTAACAGCCGCTTGCTCTACCACTGAGCTACCGGGGATTACGATAATCTTGCCGTATGGCTGCAATCTAAAAAGAAGTGGCTCCCCGGGCCGGATTCGAACCAGCGACCAAGCGGTTAACAGCCGCTTGCTCTACCACTGAGCTACCGGGGATCACGATGATCTTGCCGTATGGTTGCAAACGAAAAGAGGTGGCTCCCCGGGCCGGATTCGAACCAGCGACCAAGCGGTTAACAGCCGCTTGCTCTACCACTGAGCTACCGGGGAT
>CANNAV010000198.1 GCA_947502585.1 uncultured Pseudovibrio sp. | reverse complement strand
CGCTGTAATCACTGCGTAATTAAACTCCAACCATGACCAAATCCTGATGATTGTTCAATACTTCAATAGGCAATCACTAGTAACACCAAAAGGAAACAAATAAACACGAGTCAATGATTGGGAAGGTTGGTATAAGCCTATGACATACTGTTGCTATTGCACGGCTGACTTTCAGCCGAAAAATCCAGAAATGTGTCTGGACTGCTGTGAGGATCTGCGCATTTTTCCTGACTCAGCCGATGATCTGACATATACAGGAGCAAACAAGTTTTTCGAATAGGTATCATGTTTACTCCGTTCTACAGTTCAGATCTTTCGGCCCAAGACCTTTCCAGCCGCAGGCAAATTCGTGTTTGGTTGCTGTTTATCTGCTTCCTGATTTTGACCATGGTTGTTGTTGGTGGGGCGACCCGCCTGACAGACTCCGGTCTTTCCATTACTGAATGGAAGCCAATACATGGTGCTATTCCTCCGCTGAGTGCAGCTGAATGGACAGAGGAGTTTGAGAAGTACAAACAGATCCCCCAATATAAGGTCCTGAATGATGGAATGACGCTTGGTGAGTTTAAGGCGATCTTCTGGTGGGAGTGGGGACACCGCTTGCTTGGCCGGGTTATGGGGCTGATTTTTTTTATTCCGCTTGTGTGGTTCTGGGTGCGCGGGCATGTTAGTTCATGGCTTAAGCCGCGACTGGTGGTTGCGTTCCTGCTAGGTGGTCTGCAGGGTGCGATTGGTTGGTGGATGGTCGCTTCTGGTCTTGTGAAACGCGTGGATGTGAGTCAGTACCGTCTCGCTGTGCATTTGAGTGTGGCGTGTATCCTGTTCGCTTACCTGTTTTATCTTGCTGGTGTGCTAAAGTGCCGTCCAGAGCTTGAACGAAATGGACGGGATGTATTTGGTGATGGTTTGCCGGTTGCATATGGCATTGTTGCTTTGGTGCTCTTTCAGTTGTTCCTTGGGGCACTGGTCGCAGGTCTCAATGCCGGGTTGACCTTTAATACCTGGCCGTTGATGGATGGGCAGATTGTTCCCTCAGGCTTGTTTGTCATGTCTCCCTGGTGGATCAATTTTTTTGAGAATGTGATGATGGTCCAGTTCCAGCATCGCATTATTGCTTATACCCTGGTGATTGCTGTGCTTCTGCAAGGCATTTATCTGATGTGGGGCAACAGAGAAGGTGTGCTGAAGCGCAATGCCAGCAGATTGATGGTGGCGGTTGTTCTTCAGGTGTTCCTTGGTGTTTCTACATTGCTTGGCATGGTGCCGCTGGATCGTGCATTGGCGCATCAGGCGATGGCGCTTATTGTTCTGGCGCTTGCTGTTGAGCAGGTTTGTCTGCTTCGTCGCGAGAAAGAAGCTGCATTGAGACTATGATTCAGTATGTCTGATTGAGCGTTTGATGTGGAATCGAAAAAAGGCGCCTTGTGGGCGCCTTTTCCATTTTTAGCTCGTTGTTTGCAGACTGGCTCATGTATCAACCATATGCATTGAAGTGCGTAGGTATTATGCCTTTTCCAGAGCCTGCTTCAGATCTGAGATGATATCTGCAACATCTTCAATGCCAATGGAGACGCGAACAACATCCCGGCCGGCTCCAGCTGCTGACTTCTGGTCATCAGACAATTGGCGGTGCGTGGTAGATGCTGGATGGATGACAAGCGAGCGGGTGTCACCGATATTAGCAAGGTGAGAGAACAGTTCCAGACCTTTCACCAGTTCAACGCCTGCCTCATAACCGCCCTTCAGGCCAAAGGTGAAGACAGCGCCTGCACCCTTCGGGCAGTACTTCTGGTGTGCCTGATGAAATGGGTCATTGGCAAGGCCTGCATAGGAAACCCAGCTGACAGCTGGATGGCTCTGGAGGAACTTAGCGACCTTTAAGGCATTGTCACAGTGTCTCTGCATGCGGAGCCCCAATGTCTCAATGCTCGTTATGAGCATAAAGGCATTTTGCGGAGAGATAGCAGGGCCGAGATCACGAAGGCCAAGTACACGACAGCAGATCGCAAACGCCATGTTGCCGAAGGCCTCAGACAAACGCATGTCGTTGTATTCCGGGCGAGGTTCTGTCAGCATTGGATACTTGCCGGATGCCAGCCAGTCAAATGTGCCAGCATCAACAATTGCGCCGCCCATGGAGTTGCCATGTCCACCCATAAACTTGGTCAGGGAATGCAGCACAATGTCTGCGCCATGCTTAACTGGCTGACAGAGGTACGGGGTTGCCATCGTGTTGTCGACAATGAATGGTACGCCAGCTTCTTTAGCCACGATTGAGATGCCCTCGATATCCATGACAACACCACCTGGATTCGCGACACTTTCGATGAAGACTGCGCGGGTATTTTCGTTAATCTGGTCTGCGAAGCTTTGTGCGTCCAGGCCATCGGCCCATTTCACATCCCAGCCGAAGCTTTTGAAAGAATGGTTGAGCTGGTTGATGGTTCCACCATACATGCGCCTGGAGGCGACAATATTGCAGCCGGGCGTCATGAGAGCGTGGAAAGTCAGAAGCTGTGCTGCATGACCGGATGCCACGGCCAGAGCAGCAGTACCGCCTTCCAAATTCGCGACACGCTCTTCAAGTACGGCGGTAGTTGGGTTTGTGATGCGGGTGTAGATGTTGCCAAACGCCTGCAGGCCGAACAGCGATGCCGCATGGTCAACATCCTCAAACACAAATGATGTGGTCTGATAGATTGGTGTTGCGCGCGCACCTGTGGTTGGGTCTGGTTTCGCGCCGGCGTGAATTGCAAGGGTATCAAAGCCCGGGGTGTTTTCGCTCATGAGGCAGTCCTTTCAAAGGGCTTGCAGGATGTAGCAGTGTTACGCAAGGCGCACGATTTGCAATTCCCTGGAACAGGCGCGTCATTCTCTGCTGATATTTATATATTTTCCTGCTGCGAATTATGAGGGGGTAACTGAAGCTTGGCAAGCTCAGATGAAAAGATGAGTTCGCTTCACTCTTGCAGAAAGCTCAAGAAACATGCAGACTACCTGATACCTGAAATTCTGTTTGCTCCTTTTATTAAGGATTGAAAAGATATTCTAATTTATCGGATGCGCACTCAACTCTGGTTGTACTGAGAGCGCCTGATTGGAATGTTTAGCTGGCTGCACCAGATACCAGGCGTGGGATTTCGATCTTCGGGCAGCGGTCCATTATCACTTTGATTCCCTTTTCTTCCGCCCGCGCTGCGGCCTCGTCGTTTCTTACACCCAGCTGAAGCCATACTGCTTTGGGTAGGATTGGCAGAGCGATTACCTCATCCATGACACTCCCCGCTGCTTCTGAGTTGCGGAAAACATCTACCATATCGACAGGTTCCGGAAGATCCGCCAGGGTAGCATAGACTTCTGTGCCTGCGATCGTGGTGCCTGCCTGACCGGGATTGATCGGATAAACGGTGTACCTTTTTTCCAGCAGGTAGTTCAGTACGCGGAAGCTGGCGCGTTCTGGTTTGTTGCTGGCGCCGACCAATGCGATTGTCCTGGTGCTCTCAAGAATGCCATGAATGTAGGCGTCTGAATAGTGATCGTGATTCATGTTTTTATCAACTTTCTGCAATTCCTCCGAAAATGGATAGTGGCCTATTGTATAGCCAACAGCGCATGCCGTGTTTCAGCCAGGCTTGCGGGGTCGTGATCTTTTTGAATACGGGGCTGACATTGCGCCGCTTCTTACATTTTGATCAGCAGTCTTTCCAATCCGGCACGCGCTTTTGAAGGAAGGCGTTGATGCCTTCTTCAGCGTCATTGGTCAGCATGTTTTCTGCCATGACCTGAGTGGTATAGGCATAAGCTTCTGCCAATGGCATGTCGGCTTGCTTGTAGAAAGCTTCCTTCCCGGTTTTGACTGTAAGGGCTGATTTCGATGCAATGACCTCAGCGTATTTCTGAACCACGGCTTCCAGATAATCAGCTTGCACTACCCGGTTGATCAGGCCATATTCCTTCGCGGTGGAAGCGTCGATGCTTTCACCGGTCAGCAGCATTTCCATAGCCTGTTTGCGGCCGATGTTGCGGGTGAGGGCCACCATTGGGGTGGAGCAGAAGAGACCGATGTTGACGCCCGGAGTGCAAAAGGTTGCTGTATCCAGGGCCAATGCCAGATCACAGGACGCAACCAACTGACAGCCTGCTGCTGTTGCAACGCCAGTTACAACGCCGATGACTGGCTTCGGAAGGTTCACGATCTTCTGCATGAGCTCAGCGCATTGATCAAATGTCTGCTGACAGAAGGCTTTGCCGCCATCTGCCTGTGCGCGTGCAGTGGTGAGTTCTTTCAGGTCATGGCCTGCACAAAAGACTTTGCCTTCTGCGCCAAGCAAAACAACGCGTACTTCCGGGTTTGCTGCAGCTTCATCCAGCGCGGTGCAGAGCTCTTTCATCATGGCTATGGACAGGGCATTCATGCGCTCAGGGCGCTGCATGACGATACGCTGTACACCATTGTGCAGCAGCTTGCCAAGCATTGGGCGACCTGCTTCGCTTTGATCTTTGGTGGTGTCTGCGTCAGACATAATGGTTCTCCATAGTGCTGAAAATAGTCGTTGATGCTTTTAGCAGGCTATCGGGCCTTGATTAAGTGTTAAATCACGGAGTGAATAAAACAAGGGTCTGGCGCAACGGTTTAGAACTTTTGTTCATCTGGTAAAACGTGGAGCCATATATAAGTATGTCGGCTTGCATGTGAAGGAGGGACTTCATGACCAGTGAGGTGGCGGCGCCTGCTGTTAAGTTTAGTCCGGCAGAACTGACGGAATTTCTGGACAAGGCATTTCCGCAGATGCACACGTCAGGTCGTGCATATTTCATCGATGAAATTCTGCCAGGAAAAGCGATTGTCAGGCTCAAGGCTGGAGACATACATTTGCGTCCAGGCGGTACTGTGTCCGGTCCTTCGTTGATGGCCCTGGTTGACTATGCAGCCTATGTGGTTTTACTGGGCAATATGGGGCCCCATACGCTTGCTGTGACCACCAACTTCAACATCAACTTCCTACGCAAAGCTGAGGCTGGTGAGATGATCGCCACGTGTCGCATCCTGAAGGGCGGAAAGCGTCTTGTTGTTATGGATTGTGAAGTCATCAGCGAGGGCAGTAATGATCTGATCGCCCATGCCACTGCAACTTACTCCATCCCGCCAGCCTCTTTCAAGGGATAGGGTGTTTGTTGTCCAACTGCGTTGTCGGGCAACCGTTTTGGGTTTTCGCCACATGGGAGTGTTGAGTGCCATCTGGCCAGACAGGCGATGCCGTCTACATACAGGCAGGAAAAATCACTCAGTTCGACCCGAATGCCTATGTTGGTGCAATAACAGTCTGGTTGCCTGAGCAGACTGGTAGGGCGTTTGCGGAACCTGCTTTCCCGCGCGTTGGCATTCCAGGCCAAACTTGCAGAAAAGATAGGGTAAGTAAGAGATAGCGAAGCATACCCAATAATTAGGTGTTGGTCGCGGGTCGCTACCATTGTTTTTCAGGGGCGTTTTGATGATCAGAGATAAATCAAGGTAATGGAATGGACGGCTCCTTCCCTGCTGCGTCGAATGCGCCATAGTGGGGACTTGGCAATCACTTACTAAACGAGAGGAACCATCCAATGCCGATAGTAACGAT
>CANNAV010000197.1 GCA_947502585.1 uncultured Pseudovibrio sp. | reverse complement strand
CATGGTTGCAGAGCCCTTGTGTTGTAGACAATCAGCCGCATGTCGCACAAGACCCAAAAAAGTTTGCGACAGAACCGTAAACCGTTTAAATTCCGGTGCACGGGAGCTGGAAGACAACGAGACAAAACAGACATCCGTCTACGCATTTGTCTGACGGCGAGAACGCCCGTCACCGACCAGGCAGGCTCATTTCCTCAAAGAAACGAACAAGCGACTCCACATTTGCCTCGGCTTTACAGGGGGACGTCAGAGCACATTCGACAATCACAGTGCGGTTATCAATCTGAAGCGAGAAATCACTCGTCAGCGGCCACATACTCCAGCTGTCACGCAACGCGTTGTAACGTAAAGAAGTCCCAAACAAACCGCCATTCACGAGGAGGTTAATTGAAATGTTGCGGCGAAAATTAAAAGGACCAGTTTCAAACTCGGCACTAGCGGGCAAAAGGCTGGTGTATCGGTTGGCTTTATTGAGGAACATCCACTGCTGTTTTTCCTCAGTGACATTCCGAAAAACACTCCGATAGATCGCCATACTGCCTCACCGCTGCTGAAGTTTAACCAAGTGCAATATATGATCTGACGTCAGCAATTACTTAGCGTGATTAAACTGTTCTTTGAATAGTTAAGGCGCGGCATTGGTTGTTCATTTAATTTTACTCAACTGACCATATTGTGATTGATTTGCTCTTGCAGTATTCCACTGCACTGGGCCAAAGTGAGGTTCATTTTCTAATCTCAATAAGAATCCGAAGTATTTGAGGGAGCGCTTCCATGCCAACCATTAATCGTCTTGTAGAATTGCACGATGAAATCACCGCGTGGCGCCGTGATTTTCATGAACATCCCGAAGTTCTTTATGAAACACACCGTACATCGGCAAAAGTAGCTGAAGTCCTTAAAGAGATCGGCATTGATGAAGTCACCACAGGTGTTGGCCGCACGGGTGTCGTTGGTGTTATCAAAGGCCGCAACGGCGGCACGGGCAAATCCATCGCCCTTCGCGCTGATATGGATGCTCTTCCAATGAGCGAAGAAACAGGCAAGGAATACGCTTCCGGAAACGAGGGCGCCATGCACGCTTGCGGTCACGACGGCCACACTGCAATGCTGCTTGGCACCGCAAAGTATCTCGCCGAAACCCGCAACTTCGACGGCACTGTTATCCTCGTGTTCCAGCCAGCTGAAGAAGGTGGTGCCGGCGCAAAGGCAATGATGGACGATGGCCTGTTTACCCGTTGGAACGTGGACGAGATCTACGGCCTGCACAACCAGCCTGGCACACCGATCGACCACTTCGAGACCCGATCTGGTCCACTGATGGCATCCACTGATGAGTTCACTATCACCGTGAAAGGCGTCGGTGGCCACGCAGCATATCCACACAGCACAGTCGACCCGGTTGTTGTTGGCGCACAGATCGTATCTGCCCTGCAGTCCATTGCATCCCGTAATATTGACCCACTGCAATCTATCGTAATTTCCGTGACCTTCTTCCAGGCCGGGACTGCATATAACATCATTCCAGACACCGCTAAACTGGGTGGCACCATCCGTACGCTGGATCAGGATGTCCGCAAGCAGGCCGCAAAACGTGTAAAGCAGGTTGTTGAGGGCGTTTGCTCGGCAAACGGTGCTGGCGTGGACTTCGACTTTGCAGATGGTTACCCATCCACGTCAAACCATCCAGACCAGACCAGGTTCGCAACACAGATTGCGGCTGAAATCGCAGGCAGCTCAGATAAGGTCAACGAAAACATCGACCCGACCATGGGCAGCGAGGACTTTGCTTACTACTTGGAAGAAAAGCCAGGGGCTTTCATGTTCCTCGGAAACGGAGAGTCTGCAGGACTGCACCATCCCAAATATGACTTCAATGATGAAGCTATCCCATATGGCTGTTCCTATTTTATTAAACTGGTGGAAACTGCAATGCCTGCAACCTGAGATGCACATGCTAATTTTCAAAGCCTCGGGTTTTCCCGCGGCTTCTCTATATAAAAAATAGCAAGGCCATTCCCGTGCAGATATCTAAGCAAGCTATTGAAGTCGCTCATAAACGAATTCACAAATACATCCGCAGGACCCCTTCTATTGTAAGCGGTAACGGCACTTTCGGCCTGAAGTACTCCATTTCCCTAAACTGGAACATCTGCAACACTCAGGTTCCTTTAAAGCACGTGGTGCATTCAACTCATTACTAAACAACTCAATTCCTGAAGCTGGTGTAACAGCAGCTTCAGGCGGTAATCACGGAGCTGCAGTTGCCTGCGCAGCTCATGTGCTTGGCCAGAAAGCCAAAATTTTCGTACCTGAGATCTCCAATCAAGTGAAGGTAGATAAAATCCGTTGTTTCGGTGCAGACGTTCACATTGAGGGCGCCGCCTATGCGGATGCTGCTGCACTCTGCACCCGCTACCATCAACAAACCGGTGCACTTGATATTCATCCCTTTGACGCCATCGATACAATCAACGGTCAGGGCACTGTAGCGTTGGAATGGGCAGAATAAAACCCTGATCTGGATACCATCCTTGTTGCCGTTGGTGGCGGCGGCCTCGCTGCAGGTATCGCAAGCTACTATGCAAACAGCCCCACCAAAGTCATCGCTATAGAACCATATGGCTCCTGCTCCATGAACGCTGCTCTCAAAGCCGGTGAGCCAGTCGATGTGGAACCGGACAGCATTGCAGCCAATGCACTTGGGGCAACGCGGTGCGGCACTTTGCCGTTTAAGGTTGCAAGCAAGCTCATCGCAGAATCTATCCTCGTAGAAGATGACGCCATTCTCGCCGCGCAACGCCGCCTCTGGAGAGAGATGCAACTCGTCGTCGAACCAGGAGGAGCAACCTCGTTAGCCGCTCTGATCTCCGGTGCGTACAAGCCGGAAGACGGCGAGCGCATCGGCGTACTATTGTGTGGTGGTAACACTGAACTCATTCAGGTCACCAACACGCTGTCAGGCTGATAAAAGAAATTCGCCAAATCCGTATCAAGGTACCGCTTTCGATATTCTCTAAAGCACTTTACGCAGAAAACTGCGAGTTCTGAGATCATCCGGACTCGTAAAAATCTTCTCAGGAGGGCCTTGCTCGACAATACGCCCTCCTTCCATAAACAGAACACGATCTGCAATCTCTTTTGCAAACGCCATCTCATGGGTTACAATCAACATAGTCTGACGAGCCTGCGCAACGCGAGTAAGCAGTTGCAGCACTTCATCAACCCATTCCGGATCAAGCGCAGAAGTCGGCTCATCAACCAGCATCAACTCTGAGTTATTCGCCATCGCACGACCAATGCCAACACGCTGTTGCTGCCCCCCAGAAAGAGACGCCGGGTACGCATCTGCCTTATCTGCCAGACCAATATCCCGCAGAATCTCATCGGCCCGTTCAAATGCAGTCTCTTTGGCTTCACCACGAACGGTGATCAAACCTTCTGCGATATTCTCACGCGCTGTCTTGTTGGCAAACAGTGCATAGTTCTGGAACACAAATGCCGTTCTCAGACGCATCTCTTTGATCTGCGATGCCTTTGCCTTTTGAACGTCAATACTTTTGCCATCAAGAACATACTCACCTTGCTCCGGGGTCTCGAGAAAGTTGAGACAACGCAGTAAAGTAGACTTCCCCGTCCCGGACGGACCAATAATAGCGATGCGCTCGCCCTTTTTGATATCCAGGTCAATCCCGCTCAAAACGGGGACACCATCATAGATTTTTGTGAGCCCGCGGATCTGGATCATCTGTTAACAGCCTTTGAAAGTCGGTTTTCAATCTGAGTCTGGACGAAAGCAAGGCTCTCGACTACTGCCCAATATATAACGGCAACGACAATAAACGTCTCGAAGTACAGGAAGCTTCCTGCAGCTTCTTTCTGCGCAGCGCCCATCAACTCAGTCACACCCAGCGTAAAGGCCAGGCTGGTGCTTTTAATGATGTCGATGAAGTAGTTAATCAACGTTGGCGCTGCAACACGTGCCGCCTGCGGCAGAAGAATCCGCCGCATCATCTGACCGGTAGACATACCTATCGACTTCGCCGCTTCCCACTGGCTGCGATCTACGCCGAGGATAGCTGCACGGATACTCTCTGCCATGTAAGCAGAGAAGTGCAGCGTCAGGCCGATGATTGCAGCAGAAATTCCGTCAATCGCAGTGAGGAACGAGAACAGCTGCGGCAAGCCATAGTAGAACAAAAACAGCTGAACCAGCAGCGGTGTTCCCCGGAAGAAACTGATAAAGACCCGCGTAGCCGCATCCAGAACAGGAAGACGAACCACTCGGATAATCGCAAACAGCGATGCAAGCAGAAGCGCCAAAATCATGGACACACTTGCCATACCCAAAGTTAGGGGCAGATACTTTAAGAGGATCGGCAAAAGGCCGAGCATATAATCCAGATCTAAGGCACGCATCAGTTGTTCTAACTATTTAAGCATACCCTCAGGAAATGAGATAAGTTCCCTTAGGTAAGACTGAGCAAAAGTAAACCAGTCCACCTGACAGGGCTCAAAAGTGAACTGCTTTACAAAAAACAATCAGCTTAATCAGCTTTGGTGATGTCCGCCCCAAACCACTTGTTAGAAATTTCCGCAAGCTTGCCGGAAGCTTTCAGTTCTGTGATTGCAACATCTATCTTAGCAGCCAACGCTTTACCATCTTCATCAGTGCGGAACGGTAGTGCGTTACGGATTTCAGAGAACGATGCACCAGCCAAAGCCAGCGGTAGCGGAGTTTCTTTGATCACCTGAGTTGCACTGACCCGATCATGAACAAACGCATCAACGCGGCCCAGAGCGGTGTCCTGAGCCAGGTTACTTTCGTAGGTGCGGATGTCAATTTCATCAGCAAACGGCAGACCACGCAGAAGCTCTTCAAAGTTGGAACCAAGGTTTACAGCAACGCGTTTGCCCTTCAGGTCTTCAACGCCACCAATTTCCTCGTTGCCAGCTTTTACAATAATCTGCGCACCGTCATAAACGTATGGCTGTGAGAAGGTGAACCTGGCTTTCCGCTCAGGTGTAATGGTGATCTGGTTCGCAATAGTATCAATGCGGCCAGCTTCCAGAGCGCCAATGAGGCCGGAGAAGCTCATGGTAATGAATTCAACTTCATCACCAGTCTGCCTGGCAATTGCACGAGCCACGTCAACTTCAAAGCCCTGCAGAACGTCCTGCTTAACAAATGTGAATGGGAAATACCCACCAGACATGCCAACACGGATTGTTTCAGCCTGAGCAGGAACAGCCACGAGAAGGGCAAGAGCAGCAACAGTAGAACGAGAGAACATAACGTATTCCTGATTACAATTAATTTGCTGAGCTTGTTTTACCATAATGAGAATAATTTTCTACAATCAACCCAGCTATAAGCATATTTAAATAAAACAAACTACCTGTAACAGGAATTTTCAGAATCAGTTTCCATAAGGCTTTACATGAATAAAAAATACTTCCTTTAAGGTGCATGGAAACAAAATTTCATTTGATTACATACTTTCAATTCCTGCAACTTCCCATCAATATTGCACAGATGTTACAGTTATAACGGGCAGCTGGCCCCGGCTTTTAGCCAATACGTATAAGTAAGCGTCGCATATGTGGATGTATTACGCTGCTTTTTTGTAGATAACAGATTGCGCATCTGACCAGTCCTGAGCCCAGGTTTTACTGAACAGGGAGGTTCTGAG
>CANNAV010000196.1 GCA_947502585.1 uncultured Pseudovibrio sp. | reverse complement strand
CTATCGTTACTATCGGCATTGGATGGTTCCTCTCGTTTAGTAAGTGATTGCCAAGTCCCCACTATGGCGCATTCGACACCGCAGGGAAGGAGCCGTCCATTCCATTACCTTGAGCATTGGTATGAGTTTCAATCCACGCTCCCGTGAAGGAGCGACTTAATCGCGCCTTCAAAGTCGATCGTTTTGTAGGGTTTCAATCCACGCTCCCGTGAAGGAGCGACGGTGTCATGATAGCGGATTGAAATACATAAGGAAATGGAAAAGCTTGCGCGAACCATCGATATTTATCGCAGCATTTCCTGAGGTCCTTGTCCGGAAAAACAAAAAAACCTGTATTTACAATAAGAAAGAACGAGTGCGAACCTGCCCGGGAAACTTTGGGCGCTAGGGGTTCGCACTAAATAATCAATGTGCCATTTAAGTCTACGGCAGGCTTTGCCCCGCAATGCTCAATTCTGCGCTTAAAGTTGGCACCAAGATGATAGAACCTTAGGCTATCCAGTTCTTCATCATAAATCGATAGCAGGCGTGCTCGAAGTTCTGTCCATTGAGCTGGGTTCACTTCACACTCAAAAACTGAGTATTGCACGCGTTGCCCATAATCCAGGCAGGCTTTAGACAAGCGTCGCAATCGACGCGGACCGCCTGCACTGTCTGTTTTCACATCGTACGTTATTAGGACCAGCATACTACCTCCATATAAATGCCGGATACCCTCCCAGATCACCGCGTAAAGACCGGGCGAGTAATTGCGCCTGTACATAGGGGAACAAACCTAACGGCATCTTTTCTTCCAAAAACGGATGCATCAAACTGGCCCGCTTCCGCGCTTGCCATGCCTCCAAAACAACTTTGCGGCTGTCCTCTTTGAGAAATACACCGCCTGTCTCTTCGCGGCGAAAATCTGACGCTGACAACTGGCGCCTGTTGAGAAGAGACAGGCACAGTCGGTCAACCAACGGTGCCCTAAATTCCTCCATCAAATCCAAGGCTAACGACGCTCTTCCCGGCCTATCACGGTGCAAAAAGCCGATCTGCGGATCGAGCCCAACACTTTCCAAAGCACTGCGGCAATCAGCGGCAAGCAACACATACAAAAACGAGAGCAAGGCGTTGGGTTCATCAAGAGGCGGGCGGCGAGATCGACCTTTAAATGGCATCCCCTCGACCCGGATCATCTCGTTAAACACGGAAAAATAAGCGTTCGCACCTTCACCTTCCAGCCCACGCGCATGCTCTGTTGTTTCCGCTTCCAGCGCTTTGCGAGCAACATCAGACAAGCGGCGCTCAGCGGCTACAACTTTCTCGGCTGACTTATCATAATCACGCAAGTACCGGCGTAGAACACCGCGTTGATTAGCTGCTTTTGCGGCAACAATTGGCCGAGCGATTATTTCTGATACTTCGAGTGAATGTTTGTGCTGGGCGCGTCGTAGTAAAACATTTCCGCTGGTCGGACCTTCGACACGCGCCAGAAATTTGCCATACGCACTCAGAAAAACCACAGAAACACCAGCTTCAGCACAGGCATGCATGAGCTGCGGAGAAAGACCGGCCTGCCCGAAACAAATTACGCTACCCAAAAGATGAAGTGGTGCACGACCACGCTCTACTCCATCAACTTGCACAACAATATTTGCACCGTCTTTCCTGGCCCAGGCGCCCTTCGAAGTGATGTAGAGAGTATTGAGCAGTTTTTTCATTCCGGCACATCCATTCTGGCAACAGCCTTGCGCAGCCAGCTGGCCACCTCCCGGTTTTTGGAAAGTACTTTCGGGCGACATTGATCAACCAATGAGCATGCGCTGCAGCGAGCAGGATCATACTTGGCAGGCGGCAAAATTCCCGAGGTACGGCAGTCCCGCACCTCCTGCGCAGCGGTCAAGGTCAGCTCACGCAGTTTGCCGTCAAGGGCGATGGTTTGCCGACGACGGGTCTTGCCATAAAACAACGCACCTTCAGGAATAGAGCAGGAGAACATTTCCTCGAGGCATAGTGCTTGCGCACACAGCTGCACTTCATCCGCGTGGTGAAATTTTGGTCGCCCCCGTTTATATTCAACGGGATACGGGACACCGCCGCGCAGCTCGACCACATCCGCAACCCCGAAAAGTCCATGAGCCTCGCTGGCTATCTCTACGGTGCGTAAGACTTTTAGCCCGGAACGGCTTTCTCCATGGCCGCTGTCTGCTTTTTCATGCAGCAACCGGCCTTCTGCGGTGAAAAGGTTCTCCTCCCAGAGCCGCTCCAGATGGATCAGGCCATATTGGCGCGGGCAAAAAAGCCAGTGTTGCAGAGCAGAAAGCGAAACCTCCTGCTCTGCAACATCATTAGAAAGGTTCGACAATACTTACGCCTTCCGGCAGATTCAACATATCTAAATCGATCTGATAATCAGCAAAGTTGCGGGCAGGCGGTAGATTGTGAGTGCGCATATCACCCACGGGCAGAAGATCCTCACCAGAACGTCGCGAAACACTTACCCGGTCAAACAGCTTATGTGCCTGAGCATTCCCCAGTGCGCTTTCGTGTTTGAACGCAATCAAGCGCCGTGATGCCATTTCGCCGCGTGCAGCAGAACGGTCGTAATCGAACATATCGCGCAAAGCAGTCCAGAGAGTTTGTAAGTCCGCTTCACTAAAGCCAGTCTTTTCTGCAAGCTTTGGATTGATAAATCCGTGCACCCGGTAAAGGCCGTAAGGCACGATATGCTTGCGGCCCATCGTACGTTCTTTGTCCCTATCTTTTTCGTTGGTAACAGAAGAGCGGGTGATAGAGATTTCCATAGGCAGAACAACCTCTTCAGAGCGCGCAAAGGCAAGCTGCACCGGTCCCCTCACCTGACCGCAATTTACTTCCGTGGTCATGACCGCACCAAAGGTGCGGACATCGAAGTAGTTATCACACATCCAGCGTGTAAGCTGTCTGGCCTCTTCATCCTTCTTGGGCAGTTTTTTAGAAGCTGACGTCAGTGCTGTCGCTTCATAGGCTTTGGCGTGCTGCTCGTTTAAAACAGCGCGTTCAGCCATATAGATTTCATGCCCCTGCTCGTTTTCGTGGGCCATTGCCACGTAGTTGCGGATTTTGCGCTTAAGCGAGACATCAGAAACGAGCCCCTGATTGGTTTCCGGATCCATACGTGGCAGGTTACCTGCATCCGGATCACCATTTGGGTTGCCGTTGGAAACATCAAAAAACATCACGAAATCATAGCGGTTTTGTAAATCAGGCATCTTCCACCTCTTTTTCAGAAAGGGTTGCAGGCTTCTCGGTTTTAGTCCATCGCTGATGGTAATATCCTGCGCAAAAACGCCCCTGATCTTCAAGGAGCAGCGAACGAGGCAGGTCTGCTTCAAGACCTAACCAAACCTCGCCAATTTCTTTTTCTAGCCAGTGACCCATTCCGCCGCTCACACCTTTTTTCAAACTGGCAAGATGGTGATTGACGTTGCGGATCAGCAGTGGGAAAACGCGGGCTGGTGTTGCAGAGGCAGCCGCAAAATAGCGATCTTTAATTGTTGCGTTCAGTCTGGGCAGAGCAGCGGACTGAGCCTTTTCCAAAAGTGCAAATAGACGCCCCAGCCGATAGGCCGAGTTAGTGCTCTCATGATCGAGACTCACGGGAATCTCCTCCTGTGTTGTACGATTTACAACCGCTTTGCAGATGGCAACGCGGCGACCATTCACATCACCATCCGCTCGTATGCGGGCGATTACGGCAGCCATAAGAGTGCGTGGCAATGGCTTGCCAGCCAGCACAGCGCGCATCAGCTGCCCACCAAGTAGCGGGGGAATATTTTCTGCCTTCCGCTGTAGAGCGGTTTCATAAAGCAGCGCCCAAGCCGCTGGAGCGCCCTTGAACCCACTTGGTTCCAACGCTAGATTCTGCCAAAAACGAGCGATGTGTTCGGCAAACTCTCCGAGACTACCCTGATACCAGAACCGGACCGAGAGCCGGGCGGCGTTCGGAGCAAGGCCAAGCATGAACACCTTTGTATCAGGGTCAAACTCCGGCGCTTGCGCATAGCGTCCTTCTGCAATGCATTGCACACTTGCTCGCAGCTTGTTGCTTTCGTCTTGCTCGGAGGGCGGACTAAGGGCCTGCCCCATCAACATTTCTGTTACGTTGGCAATCTGCGATGTCTTAGCCTGCGCCCAGAACACCATGGTGGTATCACCAACCCGCATATTCCGAGTTGAGCCTTTAGCCAGCAGCGCATTTAAAGCTGCCCCATAAGCAAAGGCGACGTACTCTGAAACTGGTGCATTTTGCCCCTGAGACTTGCCCAGAGACTCGTAGGGTTCACGATTAAACGAGACCAATGCAGCCCCTAGCCTTTGTGCACCCATGACACCTTTGATCGAGGGGTGCAAACGCGCGATGGGGCCTTCTTGCCCCGTCGCAAGACAAAGCGCGGTTTCTTCTGGTTCTGTGGCTTGCAGCAAGGGCAGAACGGCAGGCCGGTCATGCAAGAAGCGAAAAGTCCCATCAGCGCCTTTGTCCCCATCTAGCCTGAAGACGATATTTTCATCCAGCGCCTCAACCGGGAACCCGAGTGCATCAAACTGAGCAGGCTGCCAATTCTGCAAGAATGCGAGCAGCGCAAGTAACCCTTCATCTTTTGCACCACTGAGAAGTTTGCAATGCGCACTCAAAAAAGCTGCATGCTCATCCAGCGTACGCTTGCCCTGCCCTGCAACAATTGAACTTGTCTCAGTATCCGTGTCAGTCGCAATCACACCCAGCACATACGCCGTTTTGTCCCAAAACAGATTGGGCTTAATACCGGAAGAGCGCTTTACCGCCTCCGGAACCGACATAATGCGCGGAGCTGGTTTTTTGCCAGAAAGGTTTTGCAAGCTAGAAAGAGCAAGTGGCTTGCCTTTCTTATCGATCAGCAATTCAAAGCTGATCTTTTCGGCTGAAAACCCAGGCTTTGGCGCCTCGCCAGTTTCCTTTATGCGCTCATAAAGCTGGGTCAGGGCAGACAAGATAGTCATCGCACCATCCCCGCAGCCCGTGCACCGGCCACATCAATCACCCCATTTTGCATATGGGCGCGAAAGAACATCGGCGTTCGATCGTTAGCAAAATCGATATCGTAGAGCATCCAGCCCAGATCCTGCTCACCTTGCAGGGTTGACGGTGGCACTGTTTCCAACAGATCAAAGTCTGCAGTGAATTCGCGCAGTCCAAGACACGGACGGTGAAAACACTGGCCTTTTGCAGCGCGTCGCCTGAACGTATCCAGATGCTTTCCCGGGTTGTCATCTGCACCAGCCTTCTCCGTCATTTCAAAATGTGCTTCAATGACATAAGAAACATTCTTCAGCGCCATTGTTGCCCGCTGCTGGCGGTTCTCGTCCACGCAAAGGTGCAGGCCCGATAGATCCCCCTTTTTCATGGCCGACTTTGCTTTCGTCGCCGGAATCTTCGCACCAACCTCATTTTTGCGGATGTTCTCAAAACGGACGGGCTGCAATACGTGGATTTTATCAATCACCCAACGGATTGCCGGTTTCCAATGAATAGCCTCAAGAATGCCGCGTGCAGCCGATGGGGTCATCACATCATAAGAGACCCGCTCAACCTTCATCTCCGGTCTGGTAAAACAGGCATAATCTCCCCACACATTTAACGTCACACCAAAACTCAAAGGCTCTTTATGGGTTCCGGGGAGTTAGTTCAAAAGTAGTTCAATCAGCCCTGAAATGGCAGCTTTTCCTCTGCGC
>CANNAV010000195.1 GCA_947502585.1 uncultured Pseudovibrio sp. | reverse complement strand
CACCTGCTAGCCGTTTTAAAGCCCGCTGAGCGGTTCAAGGCGCTCAAACGGTGGAAGATAGGGGCAATAGTCCTAATTGCGCTCCTGTGCCTCTTAGTCTCCTTTATGGCAGGTATTTTTGCCACCACTGCCAATCCAATCTTTTGAAGAGCTGTTCTACCCTATGCGCTTAACACGAGCACCTGTGAAGGACTCGGTGGATGGGTCCAGCCAGCAAGTGCTAGCCAAGGGCGCCTGTGTGTCATTCGGATTGATTAATTGCCTAGCTAAGCAAGCATGGATAAATCAATTCATTTAATGAGAAGCGTAGCAGGTACGGAGGGATTCGAACCCTAATTTTTCATAATAGAACATATTAAAAAGGCGAAGCCCCTTCTTGTTCTAAAGTTCTATTAGTTCAGTAAAAATAAAATCAATTAAATCAATATGTTACATCTCTATAGGTTAGGTATGGGGACTCTTAAGTTAGGTATGGGGACTCTTAAGTTAGGTATGGGGACTCAATTGCTAGTTGACAGGTTAGATTATCTTATAAATAAACCTAACCATGGGGAAAACGATTCAAGTCGCTTCTGATCGGGAACACGACCAGACAAAAACAGTGCTACCGGCCGAGATTGCACGGGGTGTTTACATTCAAAACCCGCCCTCTGCTGAGGCTCTAAAGCTTATGCACTTCCTGATAGCTGAAGCAGGTGGACGCATGGCTGAGGATACAGCCCACCACTTCAAGCTGTCCGAACTAGTCAACACCAAGGGTATTCGCAGGCACACCCGCAAAACCCTAGAGCCACTATTCCAAGAGCTGAGTTCTTGCGTTCTCACCATTGACGATACAGAGACAAAGAAGGTCCGTATTGGCGGGTTCCTAGATGAAGCTGAGATTGATTACAGCAACGAAGGGGTAGGCGATCTAAGGCTTACATGGTGGTTCCGGCGTACGTTTCGCAGACTTGCAGAACAGTCTAATCATTGGGCTATTTTGGATCGTCAAACCGTTTATGCTCTCACCAGTAAATATTCCATTCTCCTGTTCCAACATTTCGCCAGCCTGCAGAACCTAGAACACAAGACCTCTGAAACGTTCACTGTGGAACAGTTGCGTGGGTTGCTGGGAGTTCAAGAGGGGAAGCTTAGCCGTTTTGCCAATCTAAATAGGTGGGCACTTCAACCAGCTCTAGAAGAGATCAACCAACTATCCCGCTTCACCCTGACAGCGACACCCCGTAAGGTCGGCCGTACCATTGCCAGCATAGAAATAACTTGGGAATGCAAAGCCGATCCGGAAGCAATGAAGCGGGAACTGAGCAGCTCTAAGATAGGCCGTAGAGTACGGCGTAACGGTACGAGTGAAATCCCTATGCTAACGTTCCCCGAAACAGGTTCTATAAGCTTCTCTGAACCGTGGAAGACAATAGCCAGAACGCACGGCGGCGGGAAGGACGTGGACCTGATAGCGGCTGATTTTCGGACATGGTGTAAGTCTAAGGGGTTAAACCTTGATACTCCCACCATAGAAA
The DNA here is from genome assembly GCA_947502585.1 of uncultured Pseudovibrio sp. GTDB lineage: Bacteria > Pseudomonadota > Alphaproteobacteria > Rhizobiales > Stappiaceae > Pseudovibrio. The sequence goes on along the minus strand of CANNAV010000195.1, from coordinate 4,215 downwards.
AGGCATTCAAGGGGTTCTGCAAAAAGGTTGGTGTTGGGTTCAAAGGCTGAACCGTGCAACAAACCTACCACTTGCTCTGTCCGAATTTAGCGGTTTTGCGCGTATCTCTCTCTGCTTATAGTCCTTGCCTTGATGCCCTAACCAGCGGTTAAGGCTTAGGCATTAACTAATGAGTGGGAACACGGTAGGGGAACGAATAATGCTTTCTTTGGGACAGGCCGCGAAACAAACCGGAACGGCAAAAAGCACAATACACCGCGCTATTAAGTCGGGTAGATTATCGGCTCAAAAGGAGGGTAATTCCTACAACATTGACCCCGCCGAACTTTTCAGGGTGTTCCCTGTAAAACGTTCCGCAACCGGTGGTGAAGAACAATTAGCAACCCCCAAAGAAAACAGTGTGGTACAGATAGAGCTTGAAGTTCTGCGAGAACGCACCACGCAACTAGAAAAGCAACTAGCTGACGCCCACAGCCAGCGGGACCAATGGCAAGAACAAGCAACCCGCGCCCAAGTTCTCTTGGAATATCAGACCAAGGAAGTCTCTAAGAACTGGCTAGAGAAGGTCATAGAGGCAGTTAGAAAAGGTAAGGGAGGAGCGCGCTCATAAGAAAGTGTTGTAGAGGGCAGCAAACCCCGCTGGCAGCGGGTGTTTGAGGGGTTTTTAGGAAGCCACCTATCGGGGGTATGTTGAGGATAGGTGCAAAATGTTATCAGATGGCGTTTTTCTTGCCTATCTATAGCTGTTCATTAAAGTACAGCCTCTTACGATTGAACGAGCTCAATTCTCGCGATGTTTTGTATCCTGTTAGTAAAACTGTTCAACGCTTTTTGGATAACTCGCGATACATGCCAGTATAAAGGGCTATAAATTATTGTATCTGGAACCAACGGCATCAAACGACCGGCTTGAATATGCTCTTCAACTAGGCCTAATGGGTTCATTCCCCAACCTACACCGCATAGGCACGCATCTACAAAGCCTTGGCTAGACGGCAGTGTAAATAGAGGTGGGTATAGCTGAAGCCCAGTTACCTTCTCCATCCAAATCGAATGGAGTTGGTCTTTCTGATTGTATTGTAATACTGCTGAATTTCCCAATGATTCTGATGTAATACCGTTAGGAAAGTTATATTGCATGAAGCTTGGACTTGCCGTCGCAATATAAGGCATACTACCAAGTCTAAAACTTTTGAAACCTTGTATTGGATTTTTTCTATTTGTTACTGCAGCCAATACATCACCGTTTCGCATTAATTCGATTGAATGGTCCTGATCCTCGATGATTATGTTTGGTATGATATGATTATTTTGCCCCTTTTCCGGCGCAATGACCTGTTTGAACCATGTCGACAAACTGTCCGCGTTCACGGCGATATTGAATCTGCGACCTATATGGTTGATCGAGTTTTCTCTCTCAAGATCTTTCATTAAATCTGTTTCAAGAAGAGCCACAGATTCGGAATGACGGCAAAGTCGCCGTCCAACAGCTGTTGGGATGCACGGTGTGCGGCGATAAATTAGAACCGCCCCAATGCGCTCTTCCAACAACTTGACCCTTTGTGATATAGCGGAAGCAGATATCCCTAGAGTTTTTGCAGCCTTTTCAAAGCTTCCGCTTTGTTCGACAGCGAGCAGCGCATTTAGCAAACTATAATCGAGCATCTTTAAAAATTCTTAAGCAGATTAAGGGGAACTAACTTCCGGCTTTATATTAAAGAGATTAACTAGGAACAAATTGCAACCATGATCTTATCTCTTTAATGCTCAGGTGTTTTTAGTGCCTCATTATCAGATTTCAAATAAACTTCGCTCTTCCTTGGACAAGGAGGAAATGAGGTTTTTTAGGTCAAAGTTCGTAGAGAAATCTTTACCTAAAGCAACTGTACTTTCCAGTTGTTATCTTACTTCGATTTATCTCGCAATATTTTCATTGTATGCGTTATATAAACAATCAGAAAATGTATTTTTAACAGTAATAGTCAATTTTTTTCTATTATTGTTAGTTGTCCGGCAAATGAGAGCTTTGGAAAATGTTGTGCACTTTGGATCTCACGGCAATTTCTCAGTTAACAAGAAAGTAAATGACTTTCTTGTTAATATATTAGCGGCTTGGCCTATGCTAAGCGGCGTTGATGAGTATAGGCATTTCCACAATAAACATCATGGACATTATGGAAAAGACATAGACCCTTGTAAAAAACGATTTGAGAATATGGGAATAGGTAAGATCGATCTTAGTACCAAAGCTCAAATTGGCTACGCGGTTATTAGATGGATGCCTGATTATATACGAGAATATTATAGAGACATTGGCTCCAACTCGCGCCAAATAATGACATTTATCTCTTAGCACTCGGCGACCTTGATTATTGTTTCTTTGTTGGCCTCAACGGAAGCTGCCATTTTCATCGCTGTGCAATGGGTAATTGCTATGTTCTTCATTCTACCGATAGTCAGAAGTATAGCCGAGGTCTCTGAACATGATTATGATCGGCACGATACGGTAATCGGTACAACTTACAACAATATTGGGTTTTGGGATCATATACTTTTTCATCCAGCGGGAGATGCTTGGCATTTAGTTCATCACCAACATCCCATGGTGCCGTGGTGGAAGCAGGGCTCAGCTCATCGATACCTATATGAAAATGATGAAATTTATCGTTCAGGAATGCATAGGAAAGCGCTGCTTGATCAGAATATTCAATTCAGTCAGTTTCCCATAGAGAAATATCCATGACACTTATCGGAAAAAAAATCTCTGCATGTTTGCATGAAAGCGCTCTTGAAGTGTTTCCTGAGCTTTCTGTTTGGACTTTTCTGGTTACTAATATCGATCATGCGAACATTGTAGCCCAGCTTAGGGTAATGCAAGGTCAGATAAGACCTACTATCGAGGCATGGCCTGAAGCTTTGACTGACCTAAAGGAACTTGCAGATTGGCGATTTGCATTCGGTCTCATGGGATTGAAGCCATCGAAGTATCTTTCCTCTGTCGAATCTTTGATACGCCGGGCTCGGAAAAATAACGTCGGTTGGATGACCGGTATTCCACTGGTTGATCTTTATAATAGTTATAGCATTTGTCATAGAGCGACTCTCGGTGGATACGACTTAGATAGTTTGTTAGGCGGCTCCATCATGGTGCGGGCAGCTGATCCTGAGTATGATTCTTTTAATCCTATCGGTTGTTCGCCTGACAGATATCTACTGGACGAAAGACAAATCAACTATACGATAGGGAATGAGGTCGCTTGTTTCGCTTTGAACCATCGAGATTCAGAAAGCTATTGTTTATCAGAACGTACAAAAAGTGCTTTGTTTTTTAGCGAAGCAATTTCTCAAAGTCAGTCGATGGCCTCTCAACAGGCAACTATTGCTTTGCGAGCTTACTTTGTTGAACAAGGAGCAACTTGCAGCCCCCTTCAGCAGCTTAACCACTCGATTCAATACGCTGTTATGGAGGGGCAATGACAGCGTTTCTAAATGGCCTGACGGTCGGGTTTTCTCTTATATTGGCTATTGGCTCACAAAACGCATATGTTTTGCGGCAAGGCCTGCGCAACGAACATGTTTTGGCAATCTGTCTGGTATGTGCGCTCTCAGATGCCATACTGATTAGTTTTGGGGTGGCCGGCTTTCAAACTATTGTTTTGCAAGAGCCTTGGTTAATTCCAACAGCAAAATATCTCGGTACGGGATTTCTCATTTTATACGGTACAAGATGTTTTATGTCTGCATGGAGAGGTGAAACAGCGCTTCAACTAGCAAGTTACACCCCGCGGGCCATGGTAGCTGCTGTCGGTACGAGCATGGCGTTAACTTGGCTTAATCCGCATGTCTATCTTGATACGCTGTTTCTCATTGGATCAATTTCGACAAATTTCCCAGGAATGGAGGTTGAATTTGCTGCGGGCTCAATCACAGCTTCCTTTTCGCTCTTTTTTTTACTTGGCTATGGCTCCCGCTTTTTGAGACCGCTATTAGTCAGCGCAAAAGCATGGCGTGTGCTTGATTTTTTAATCGGTACAACAATGTGGGCTTTGGCATTAACTCTTTCAACAAGTTGATATTTTGAGAAGTATTGGTCTTCTCCAGAGTTTTAATGTTTAGATTCCACATTGTTGGGACGAACCCTATAACGTGCAATTCGTTCTCTATCTGATCCTCAAGATGGCCATATATGCAGTTATGTGCCCACTGGGCCTGTTT
>CANNAV010000194.1 GCA_947502585.1 uncultured Pseudovibrio sp. | reverse complement strand
GTGAGATTGACAAGATCCCTAGTTCTCGGACCCATGTCGTGTTTGGTACTTTTGTTGGGATCTACCCAATATTCGATCTGGCCGCAGTACAAGGCCATTCCGGAGGGCTGGAGCGCCGTCGGAAAACAGGGCCAGAAGGATGAATGCATCGAATATGTCGACCAGGTGTGGACCGACATGAGGCCGCTCAGCCTGCGCAAGGCAATGGACGGCGACGCGTCAGGCGCCGAAACCGCCTAGCGGAACGGCTCGGGGACCTGGTCGGCGTCCCCTTTTCCGGCGGTCTCCGGCTCCCTCCTGTGCTCAGGAAACCGGTCACTGCCCGACTTTCGAGATCGTCCTCAGGTCTACGGTGTCCTGGACAGCGGTTGCCCGCCTGTCCAGGGTGTCCGGTTCCACGCTCTTGGCCGGAGACTTTTCGGTGGTGCCTGGAGAACCGCTTTCGGTTGACACCACGCAGGCGGTCCGGGGTTTTCCCTCATGGTCCCTCGGCAGGCCTGTAAAGCTGCGGTCCGGGTGCCCTGCCGTGTTTCCGGCTGGACAAGGCCGGATCCGTCTTTGAGCAGGGCTGCATCGGACAAGGGTCATTTCGGCGTGTCGCTGTGCCTTGGGATAGGGTGTCGGCGGTGTCTTCCCGGTGCCCGTCTCTGCCTGGCATTTCGTGTTTAGGATCCGATGTTCACGCTGCTGCGGTCGTCACATCGCGCCAGTGAAGTGACCGGCGCCGCTTTCCTCCCGCTCCGGAGGCTCACACCAGCGGACACGGGACTGATTTCGCACCCGCCACGATAAGACGCTTCTGGCTCACAGGTTTTGCCTGAAAAACGCAACCACTTGCGAATTGAACCTCTCGTGAAAGGCGGCCCGGTCAAATCCCGGTGCATCGATGCAGACCTCCGGAACAGGGTCCAACTTCGGGCAGACCGTCAAAAACGACATGTGGACGGAATTCGGAACGATCCGGAAGTCGGTCTTCTCCGGCAAGACATCGACGAGCCCCGCGACCTCCTCCGGCGCCGCGCCGTTTCCCCCGCCTAGCTCCGATCCCCAGATCTGAAGCGGGATGGTCACATCCTTCAGGGTTTCCGGCGTCTGAAAGACAACGCTGAGGGGATCCGCGACCACCATCGCCTTGATGCGGGGCTCATGTGTCAGGGTGCGGGGCAACGGTGCTTTTTTCCGGCTGTGTGCCTTTTTCCCCTGCGGACAGCCGATTGCCTTCGGATCGGCGCACCGTGGCGGCAGGCTGCCGAAATCGGGTTCGGCACCGGCGGCGACAAGCCCCGTGTAGCCGCCCTGGGAGAACCCGAAGAAACCGATCCGCTCCGGATCGATTCTGGCCGATTGCGCAAAATCCGTCAGCATGAAATCAACGGTTCGTTTGATGTCGTGAGGACGTGCGACCAGCGCTGCGAGGCCATTCGCACGGCTCATGTCGGTGAGGTTAGCGTGCGGATGGTTGATGGCGACGACCACAAATCCGGCATCGGCCAAAGCTTCTGCCGTGTCGTGATGGCCAAGATACCATCCGCCGTAGCCGTGAGAGATGATCACAAGCGGCAGGTTGTCTCCGGCGATCGGGCAATCCGGAGAGACGGAAAGCGTAAACGCCCGGATCCGCACATCTTCTGGCGCCCTGGAGCAGGGCGACCACATGGCCGCGTCGATTGCGGGGCCGTTTTTTCCCCCGGGGACCTGAAGGAATGTCAGCCCCGTGGCCTGCGCGGCGGAGGTCAAGAGACCGACGACGAATGTGAAGGCCAGCCATATGCGTGTCATGGTGATCGCTCCGTTTCCTGAGCCAGAGTCAGCAGTCCGTCCTTTCGTCTCCCCGGACGGTCGGAACCGGACGAACGGCAAAGGCGGCCTGCTATCTTGCAATAACAGGTAGCATGCTATATACAGACTGTAAAGACTGGAAATGGCATGGTTGACTCGATCCAAATTCAATTGAGAAAAGGCGCACTCGATCTGTGCGTCCTGGCCGTGCTGTCACGGGGTGAGAGCTACGGTTATGAAATCGCCAGCACCCTGGTCGCGGCCGTCGGCATGGGCGAAGGCACGATCTATCCCCTCATGCGCCGGATGCAGAAGGATGGTCTTGTGGCCACGCGGCTGGCCGAATCCAGCAGCGGCCCGCCGAGAAAATACTATCGGCTCACGCCCCTCGGCCAGACCACGTTCGAAGCGCATCGCAGCGACTGGAAATCCTTCACGGCGGCCGTCGACGAACTTCTTGAGGACCGATCATGACCAGGGACGCCTTTCTGAACACTTTGCGACGGGGGCTCGCAGGTCTTCCAGAAGAAGAGATCAAGGATATCTTGGCCGACTATTCGGCCCATTTCGCAGAATCTGCGCGACGCGGACGCAGCGAGGCCGAAGTGGTGGCCGCGCTCGGCGATCCCGCCAGGACCGCGCGGGAACTGCGGGCGGACATCGAGGTCAGGCGTCTTGAAACCGAGTGGAGCCTTTCGAACCTTTTTGCCGCGGTTCTGGCATTGACCGGCCTCGCGCTTGTCGACCTGCTGTTGCTGCTGCCGCTGATGATCCTCGCAATCCTGTTGAGCTTCGCGATTGCCGCCGGTCTGTTGGCGATCGGCGCGGGTGGCGTGAAGATCATCGTTACGACCCTCTTCTTCTCCTCAGGCGATGCGATGGCGGCGCTGCTGGCCCGCCTGTGTGTCGGCGCCGGGCTCGTGAGCGGTTCTCTCGGAGGCGGAGCCGCGCTCCTGCTCGGTCTTGGAAGCTGCATCAGAATGCTTGGCCGCTACGCGCGGTTGCATTTCCGCCTGATCCAGCCGGACCGGCACGGCAGCTGAGAGCTTCAACCAGCGTTACCGAAGGACCCAGACATGACCCGGAGACTGGCACTTTTCGCGACGGGAGGACTGCTCGCAGCGGCCGGCTTTCTGACGCTCGGCACGGTTTTGTCCGGGTCCGGCTGGCTCAGTCCCTCGTATCTGTGGCGCGGGGGAGCGCTCTGCGGCCCCTCCGGCACCCAAAGCCAGGAGGTCAGTCTTCCCTTTGCCGCGGGAGACGAACTGGCAATAGATCTGCCCGGTACGGTTCACTTTCGCCCAGGAGAACCGGCGGAAGCCATCGTCAGCGGAGATGCGGCACTGATTGATCACATACGGCTTGAAGCCGGCCGGCTGGTCCTGGACTGCGCGCCTGCCTCCTCCGCGCCGCGGCTCGATGTTCGGCTGTCGGGACCGGCCATCACCAGGTGGGAGCTGCTCGGCAACAGCGACCTGACCCTGTCCGGCGTTGACCAGCCGGAATTGCAGGTCACGATCAAGGGAAACGGCAATTCTTCCGCAAGCGGTCGCGCGCAGGCTCTTGTCCTGACTATTTCCGGCTCCGGTGAAGCGCGGTTCAAAAACCTGAGGGCAACGTCGGCGAAGGTCCATATCAGCGGCAGCGGCGACGCGCAGGTTAGCGTGGACGCCGAGGCGGATATCACGATCTCCGGAAACGGCATTGTCGAATTGTCGGGCCAGCCGGAGATACTGCGCAGCGAAGTCAAGGGAAACGGCCGTATCGTGGAACGACCCTGACCCACGGTGTTGACGGGTTCGGCTAACTGTCCGTCCCGCCACACCGCAAGACCTCTGCCCTGAGGGACACTTGGACGATGATATCGTCTCACGACAGCTGCCCCGCCGCGCCAACACGCTGCCTGCACAGGTGAGGTCGTTTCCCGGTCAGACCGGATCATTCTGCCCCGGACAAGCACGCGGTGAAGACATGTCCACCGGACGTTTTTCCGCCGCCGCTGAGAACAATGAGGTTCTTGTTTCCGGTCAGCTTGTTCATGCGATCGTAGAAGATGCACGGTTCTACGGACCAGCCGCTGTAGCAAACTATGAAAATCAGGGTGTCGTCGCGGCAAAGCACGTCCACTTCACACCCGTGTTGAGATATCTGCTTCGAGGCTGCGACAATAGACGATGCCTGATAGGGTTTCAGAAACACTCAATTCCGACGCGCAGCAGGCGCTGCATGTCCTTGTTTATACGGACCTCGATGCAGGTTGCCGTCGCTCTGCCATTTTGAAGGGCTAGAACATCTTTTTCACCGAATACCCTGTCGTATCGAAGCGTCCAGCGAAGCAGCTTGATCCGCAGGCCATCTCGACAGAGCACACGGTAAAACCGCCGCAATATCGGTGGAGCCAGACGAATGATGGCGTCGGCTCGTTGAACACGATCCCCATATGTCCGGCTGTTTCCACCCTCGATAATCCACGCGTCTTGGGCAGCCAGTCGGCGCACACGCGCGTCAATATCTTCTGGTGCTCGCAAAACTCCGGACCGATCCCAAACTTCGTCATCGACCGCATGGACGGGTAGATCGTGCTGGAGACCAAGCTGCAGGGCGAGCCATGTCTTACCTGACCCTGGACCGCCGACAATCATTATCCTGGTAATAGCCATGGATTTCACAAACACCCTTTGCCCTAGCCGATTGCCCTTCCCTGCTCTTAGCTGCCCTTTTTGACATCCCCCTGGAGCCGACGATACACGGCCTGGCGCGGGACGCCGGCAGTTCGCGCCGCGGCCGCAACCGTCATGCCGCTGTCGAGCATCTGTCGGATTCCGGGCCACCGATCATCGGTGATCGCGGGCGGCCGCCCAACCGGCCGCCCTGCCTTCTTCGCGGCAGCCATGCCCTCTTTCGTCCGCTGACGGATCACATCCCGCTCGAATTCCGCGAATGCCGCACTGATATGGAAGAAGAGCCGGCCGCCTGGTGTCGTCGTGTCGATCGCTTCGTGAAGCGACACAAAGTCGATCCCCAAGGCTCCGATCCGCTCGACATCTTCGATCAGAAACTTCATAGATCGAGCTAGGCGATCAAGCCGCGTCACGACAAGGGCGTCTCCTTCCGAGGCTGCTTTCAGCGCTCGTTCAAGCTGAGGCTTGGAAACCGCTCCTCCCGAAACGCCCTTGTCGTGGAAAATTCGCTCGCAGCCCGCTGCTTTGAGAGCGTCCCTTTGACCGGCCCCAGACTGATCGCCCGTCGATGTTCTGATATATCCAATTCGCATGTCCGATATTAGACATATCAGATAATTTCGGACAAGAGGAATTTAGGACACTTTTCAGTTTCGGACACATGGCCGTTTTCTGCCGTTCAATACGTCCGAAAATATTTCATATCGAAATTAAAGGACATGTCCTAAAACGATCCTTTTAGGACGAATCGCCGTCGCTCAACGAGTGACAGGCTTGAGCTTCCGCTAATTCGCTTGTCGATTAGCATTTACGGATCGGCTGAAGCTCTATGACCGTGCCTGCGTCGACTATGGTCGGCGTGTAGGAGCCTTTCCGCGGATCAATATGATGTTGATCGACCGACTCCACGTGTTCCGAGGAGATAGTGCGAAATGGTAGCGCCCCTGCCTTCTCCAGAGCCATTCGTACGCGAGGAATAAATTGCTCCGCTACCCAGCCATATGAAAACGCGAACGTATAAACCGGCTGTTCCATGTCCTCGACTTCAATATAAGCGAACCACTTTTTTTGGTTGGGCCTCAAGAAGTTCTCGAATCGTAGTGATCGCACGGCCGTTACAGGGTAGGTCCTTCCGCCAGGAAACGAGACCGTCGCATCCTTGTAACAAACTCTCAGACCGGCTTGTTGAAATGCTTCGTGATTCATTTCGGGGTATGTTCAGGATACGTGTAAAAAATTCCAAGACAGTCTTAAACCGCCACTGAGAGTGGTTTTGGTCGCAAG